>JALDXK010000375.1:0-6221 GCA_032155105.1 Acidobacteriota bacterium | reverse complement strand
GGCTCGGGGTTGCCAGGCCTGTTCGCCCAAGCCAACCCGGTGGTGGCTGAAAACCAGTTGCCGGGTCACACGGATTGGGACGTGTCGGGGTCCGGGTCGGCGTCGATCCAGGGCTTCGCCAACGAGATGAGCGTGAATCTCGGGGAGACCATTCAGTTCAAGGTCGACACGAACTCGACGAACTACCGCATCGATATTTACCGGCTCGGTTACTACAACGGCGCGGGGGCGCGCAAAGTCGACACCATCGACAATGCGAGCATCCTCAAGATCGCGCAGCCCAGTTGCCTGACCGACCCGAGCACCGGGCTGATCGATTGCGGCAACTGGGGCACCAACGCCTCGTGGACGGTGCCGGCCGGCGCGGTGTCGGGCGTCTACATCGCCAAGCCGACGCGGCAGGACGGGGCGGGCGCCAGCCACATTTACTTCGTGGTCCGCGACGACTCGCGCACGGCCGACATCCTGATGCAGACGTCGGACACGACCTGGCAGGCCTACAACCTGTATGGCGGCAACAGCCTGTATTGCGGGGCGCCCTACTCGAACGCCGGCACCGCCTATGGCTGCCTGGCCCGCGCCGTGAAGGTCAGCTACAACCGCCCGCTGGATACGCGCGATCACGATCCGCAAAGCTTCCTGTTCAACGCCGAATACCCGATGATCCGCTTCCTCGAAGCCAACGGCTACAACGTCAAGTACTGGTCGGGGGTCGATACGGATCGCTTCGGTGCGAACGCGGCGATGGGCCTCACCAGCGCCAAGAAGCCGAAGATTTTCCTGTCGGTCGGCCACGACGAGTACTGGTCGGGCACGCAGCGCACCAACGTCGAGCAGGCGCGCAACGCCGGCGTCAACCTGTCGTTCATGAGCGGCAATGAAGTGTATTGGAAGACGCGCTGGGAACCGGCCATCAGCGGCACGCTGGCCGGCCATCGCACGCTGGTCTCCTACAAGGAAACGCTGGCCGGGGCGAAGATCGACCCGTCGGCGGAGTGGACGGGCACCTGGCGCGACCCGCGCTTCAGCCCGCCGTCGGATGGCGGCCGTCCGGAGAATGCGCTGATTGGCTCGATCTGGACCGTCAACTGCTGCGGCTCGCAGATCACCGTCCCGTCCTCGATGTCGGGCCTGCGCCTGTGGCGCAACACGCGCGTCGCCTCCCTCTTGCCGGGTGAAACCGCGACCCTCGCCGCCGGCTCCCTGGGCTACGAATGGGGTGAAGCGCTCGAGAACGGCTTCCAGCCGGCGGGCCTCGTCCGCATGTCGTCGACGACGTTGGCGGCGGAAAAGATTATCGACTTCGGCTCGCACGTCGGCCAGGGCACTGCGACCCACACGCTGACCCTTTATAAGCACCAGAGCGGCGCCCTCGTGTTCGGCGCCAGCACCGTGCAGTGGGCATGGGGGCTCGATGGCGACCATGACGCCAACTCGATGAGCCCGGCCCCGGACGGTCCGGACCATGCGATGCAGCAGGCCACGGTGAACCTGTTCGCCGACATGGGCGCGCAGCCGTCGAGCCTGCAGGTCGGTGCCGATCCGACCCGTCCGCTGGTCACCAGCACGCAGACCGCGGACATCTTCGCGCCCACCTCCACGGTGACCTCGCCCGTGGCGGGCGGCCAGGTCGAGAGCGGCAACCGCATGACCATCACCGGCACCGCGGTCGATGCGGGCGGCGGCGCGGTGGGCGGCGTGGAAGTGTCGGTGGATGGCGGCACCTCGTGGCGCAAGGCCATCGGCACCACCAACTGGTCGATCGAATGGATTCCGGGCGTGGTCGGCGCCGCGACGATCAAGACGCGCGCGACCGACGACAGCGGCAACATCGAACTGGCCGGCGGCGGCGTCACCGTGGCGATTGTCGTCGGCGAGTGCCCGTGCACGAGTTTGTGGAAACCGTCGGTGGTGCCGGGCACCGCCAGCGCGGCGGACTCGGGCGAATACGAGCTCGGCGTCAAGTTCACGAGCGACGTCGACGGCTTCATCACTGGCATCCGCTTCTACAAGGGCCCGGCCAACAACGGCACGCACGTCGGCAACCTGTGGTCATCCACCGGCACGCTGCTGGCCAGCGCGGTGTTCACCGCCGAGTCGCCCACCGGCTGGCAGCAGGTCGACTTCGGCGCTCCGGTGGCGATCACCGCCAACACCCTTTACGTGGCGTCGTATCACACGCCCAACGGCGGCTACGCCTTCGACGGCGCCTACTTCCTGAATGCGCCCCGGGATTCCCCGCCGCTGCACGCGCTGCAGAACGGCACCAGCGGCGGCAACGGCGTGTTCAGCCCGGGCCCGATGGCGTTCCCGAGCAACTCGTTCAACGCCGCCAACTACTGGGTCGACGTCGTCTTCGCGCAGTCGCTCGAAGATCAGACGGCGCCGGTCATCTCGGCGGTGCGGGCGACGACGATCGACAGCGCCCGCGTCACCGTGGAGTGGGAGACCGACGAAGCGTCGAACACGCGGCTCGACTACAGCACCAACCCGTCGATCCAGACGGCGTCGCTCACCAGCCTGCCGTCCGGCACGCTCACCGTGACGCAAGCGCCGTTCGTGAACGACCACACCGTGGCGCTGTCGGGCCTGCAGCCCAACACCACCTACTACTACCTGGTCTCGTCCACCGACGCGGCGGGCAACACCACGACCGTGGCCCCGCCGTCGTTCACGGTGCCGGGCCCGACACTGCGCGACACCGCGGCGACGGACTTCGCCGCGGGCACGGCGAGCGCCACCTACGTGTCGCAGACCGTCGACGGCGAGGTGATCCTCGCGCCGGCGGTGGCCACCGAATTCACCGGGCCGGGTCTGCCGGCCGGCTGGGTCTCGGTGAACTGGAACTCGGGCGGGTCGGCGGCCATCGTCGATGGTGTGCTGCTGGTCGACGGCGCGCGCGTGTCCAGCTGCGCGACCCCGGCCGCGTGCGCGGCGGAAACCCTCGACAGCACGCCCGGCGCCAACCTGTTTGCCGGGCCGCGGTCGCTCGAGTTCTCGGCCAACTACTCCGGCGACCAGTTCCAGCACGCCGGCCTCGGCCAGACCTTCAGCTCGACCTCGGAGCCGTGGGCCATCTTCAGCACGTTGAGCGGCGGCATGCTGTTCGCGCGCACCAACACCGGCAACGGCGCGATCGACACGCCGGTCGGCGTGGCGCCGCTCGGCGAGTTCCACCGCTACCGCATCGACTGGACCCCGTCGAGCGTGACCTACTACATCGACGGCGTGCTGGTCGCGACGCACAACGTGGCCGTGCCCGGACCGATGCGCCCAGTGGCGGCCAGCGACTTCAACCCCTTCGGCGGCATCATCTTCGTCGACTGGATGCGGCTGCTGCCGGCGGCGACGCCCGGCGTGTTCGAGTCGCGCGTGTTCGACGCCACCTCGCTGGTGACCTGGCAGGCGATGCAGTGGCAGGCCGACGTGCCGGCCGGCACCGCGCTGCAGATCAGCGTGCGCACCGGCAACACGGCAACGCCCGATGGCACCTGGTCGGGATGGACGGCGATCGCCGCGCCGGGCCCGCTGTCGCTCAGTTCGCAGTTCATCCAGTACCGCGCCGAGATGGCGACGGCCGATCCGTTCGTCACGCCGGCGCTGCACGATGTCATCATCACGACCGGCCACGCGCCGGCGGCGGTGAACGACTTCGTGTCGGTGTCGAAGAACGGCACCCATACCTTCCCGCCGTCGGGCGTCGGCAGCCTGACGTTCAACGACACCGATGCGGACAACGGCGATACGCTGCGGGTGGTCTCGGTGACGACGCCGGCGCACGGCATCGCCTCCGTCGGCTTCGACGGCTCGGTGGCGTATACGCCGGCGGTCAACTATGACGGGCCCGACGCGTTCACCTACACGGTGAGCGACGGCCTGCTCACCGCGACCGCCACGGTGACGATCGACGTGCGCGACGGCAACATCCCGCCGGTCGCCAACAACGACTTCTTCGTGGCGACGGAAGACACGCTGCTGGTCGGAAGCGTCCTCGGCAACGACACCGACGCCGACAACGACCCGCTCAACGCGGTGCTCGTCTCGCTGCCGCTGCACGGCATGCTGACGTTCAACGCCGGCGGCAGCTTCACCTACATGCCCGCGCTGAACTACGCGGGGCCGGACTCGTTCACCTACCGCGCCAATGACGGCACCGACAGCGGCAACATCGCCACCGTCAACCTGCTCGTCAACCAGGTCAACGACCCGCCGTTCACGATGGCCGACGCGTTCACGGCGGTGTTGAACCAGCCGCTCGACGTGCCGGCACCCGGCGTGCTCGCCAACGACCGCGACGTCGAAGTCGAAGACACCAATCCGCTGGCGGCGCAGCTCGTCACCGGGCCCGCGCACGGCGCCCTGACGCTCAACTCCGACGGCTCGTTCAGCTATCTGCCGAACTCGGACTTCCTGGGCACCGACTCGTTCGTGTATGCGTCGAAGGATCACTTCGGCGCGGTGAGCTTGTCGCCGAAGACCGTCACGCTGATGGTGGCCATCAAGGCCGTGTCGGCAGTGGCGGCAGGCGGCGACACGGTGAGCACCGGCGGCCCGGTGAGCGCGGGCGACCCGCTGCGCAGCCAGGTCACGACGCCGACGCCGGCGACCGTCTCGATCGCGCAGGGCGTGATCTCGGGGGCGGATTCACCGACCGGCTACTCGTTCCTGAACCAGCAGGTCAACATTACGGTGAGCGGGCCCGACGGGACGGAAGTGACGGCGCTGCCGTCCAACCCGCTGGTCTTCGCCTTCGAGATCGATCTCTCGCTGGTGCCCCCTGGACAGAACCAGGACACGTTCCAAATCTTCCGTAACAACGTGCTCGTGCCCAACTGTCTTGGCGCCACGAGCATCCCGGCGGCAAACCTCGACCCGTGTGTGAGCCAGCGCTCCAACGGGACGAAGATCCGCCTGACCATCCTGACGACGCACGCCTCGCACTGGAACATGGGCGTGGAGTCGCTGAGCCTCGGCGCCGAGCTGACGGCCCTCAACGACGGGCCATATGCCACCAACTTCGGGACGCCAGTGACGGCGGTTGCACCCGGCGTCCTGAGCAACGACTTCGGCGGCACCAACATCACCGCTCACCTCCTCCAGGTGGAAGGCGGGACGGTGACGCTCGAGCCGTCGGGCTCGTTCGTCTTCACTCCGGGCGCCACGCACTGCGGTCCGGCGAACTTCCAGTACCGGGCGTTCGACGGCACCAGCTACAGCGCGCCGGCGACGGTGTCGTTCGTGGTGAACTGCCGACCGAACGCCGGGAATGACGACGTCACAGTGCTGGAAGACAGCGGCTTGACGGCGATTACGGTCCTGGCGAACGACACGGATCAGGATGGCCAGGCCATCTCGGTCTCGGCGGTCACGCAGGGCGCCAACGGCACCGTCGTGTTCACCGCTGGCGGCTCGTTCGTGACCTATCAGCCGGTGGCGAACTTCTTCGGCACCGACAGCTTCACCTACACGGTCACCGACAGCAGTGGCGACTCGTCCACGGGCACGGTGACCGTGATCGTCACGCCGGTCAACGACACGCCGAGCTTCACCAAGGGCGCCGACCAGACGACGCTCGAAGACGCGGCAGCACAGTCGACCAGCTGGGCGACCGCGCTCTCCGTCGGCCCGGCGAACGAAACCGGCCAGACGCTGAGCTTCACGACGTCGAACAACAACAACGCGCTGTTCAGCATGCAGCCGACGGTGTCGGCGGATGGCACGCTCACTTACCAGCCGGCGGCCAACGCAGTTGGCGTGGCGACGGTGACCGTCTCCGCCCAGGACACCGGCGGCACGGCCAACGGCGGCGCCGACACCAGCGCGCCGCAGACCTTCACCATCACGGTGACGGGCGTCAACGACGCGCCGTCGTTCGTGAAGGGCGGCGATCAGTCGCTGCTCGAAGACACCGGCGCGCAGGCGATCGCCGGCTGGGCCACCGCGCTCAGCGCCGGACCGGCCGATGAGGCGGGCCAGACCCTGAGCTTCCTCGTGAGCGCCGACAACACCGCGCTCTTCTCGGTGCCGCCGGCGGTCTCGTCCGACGGCACGCTGACCTACGACCCGGCGCCCAACGCGCACGGCACGGCCACGGTGTCGGTCCGCCTCAAGGACACCGGCGGCGTCGCCAACGGCGGCGTCGACACCAGCAGCGCGCAGACCTTCACCATCACGGTCAGCCTGCTCAACGACGCGCCGAGCTTCACGCCCGGCCCGAACCC
>JALDXK010000374.1:0-6239 GCA_032155105.1 Acidobacteriota bacterium | reverse complement strand
GCGACGGCACCGGCAACAATGCCGACACCGATGACGACGGCGACGGCGTGGCCGACGGCAACGACGCGTTCCCGCTCGACGCCGCTGAGTCCGTCGATACCGACGGCGACGGCACCGGCAACAATGCCGACACCGATGACGACGGCGACGGCGTGGCCGATGGTAACGACGCGTTCCCGCTCGACAGGAACGAGTCGAACGACAACGACAACGACGGTACCGGCGACAACACCGATACCGATGATGACAACGACACCCGGCCCGACACCGTCGATCCGATGCCGCTTGTCGCGAACCGCGCGCCGACTATTGAGTCGCCAGGCGCGCAGGCGTCCACGGTCGGTCTGGCGATTACGCCAGTCCAGATCGTGGCCGCCGATCTCGACGGTGACCTGCTGTCGCGCATTGTGGACGGCCTGCCAGAAGGCCTCGCCATCAGCGCGTCCGGCCTGATCACCGGCACGCCCACCGCAGCCGCCGAGAATACGGTGACCATCACCGTCTCGGATGGCCTGCTCGGGGCTTCCACGACATTCAGTTGGAGCGTCGTCTTTAACACGCCCACCGGCGGCGGTGTCGTCGTCGACACGCCGAGCGTGGACATCGCGTTCAGCAACGTCACCACGGCGGGTAACACGCAGGTGACCCCGGTGACCGTGCCGGCCGACCAAGCGCCCGCCGGCTTCTCGCTGAATGGGCTGTCGTTCGACGTCACCACCACGGCGACGTTCTCCGGCCCGATCACGCTGTGCTTCGACGTGTCGTCGCTGAACCTCGACGCGACGCAGTTCGCGTTGCTGCGCGTGCTGCACCGTGAGGGCGATGTGTTCGTCGACCGCACCCTGCTGCCCGCAAATTTCGCGGCTCAGCAGGTCTGCGCGAGCGTGACGTCACTGAGCCCGTTCGCGATTGCCTCGGTCGTGGATGTCAACGACGCGCCCGTGGTCACCTCTCCGGGTAACCAGAGTTCGGCCGAGGGCGATTCGATCGATCTGTTGATCGCTGTCACTGATGCGGACGCTGGCGATGCCGCAACGCTGTCGGCGACCGGCCTGCCCCAGGGGCTCAACGTCGTGGGTAACGCGATCAAGGGCACGATCGGGTTCGACGCCTCGGCGGGAAGCCCCTACACGGTCACGCTGACCGCCAACGATGGCGAAGCCACAAGTGACGCGGTGACCTTCCTCTGGGTCGTCGCCAACACCAACCGCGCACCGACACTCAACGCGCTGGCGTCGCAGACGTCCACCGTGGGCGCCGCGGTGACGCCGGTCGCAATCGTCGCCAACGATCCGGACGGCGACGCGCTGACCTACACCGTCAGCGGACAGCCGGACGGCATCACGCTGAACGGAACGCAACTCTCCGGTACGCCGACGACGGCTGGGACCTTCACGGTCACGGTCACGGCCAGTGACGCGACCGCGGCCCCGGTGGTCAGGTCGTTTACCTGGATCGTGCAGGAACCGTCACAGGGCGGCCTCGTCCTGGTGAACCCGGGTCCGCAGACCAACACCGAAGGCGACAAGGTGCGCCTGCGGATGGAGTACACGTCGACGGCAACCGGCAAGCGCCGTGACACGCGTCCGACGTTCATCGCCACGGGCCTGCCGCCCTGGCTGTTCATCGAGCGCCGCGATGGCGAGATCCGCGGCCACGTAGCGCGACGTGGCGAAGGCACCTACAACGTGACCGTGACGCTCGAGGTGGACGGGGAAGTGGTGTCGCAGACGTTCCAGTGGACGGTTCTGCCGAAGAACCACGCGCCGCGTCTGAAGTACATTGACAACCAGGAGTCGAGGGTGGGCGAGAGTGTCAACCTGCGACTCTTCGCCTTCGACATCGACGATGACGATGACGACGACCTGCAGTTCAGCGCCACGGGCCTGCCGCTCGGTCTGTCGATGACGCCCGATGGCGCCATCACCGGTACGCCCACCGGCAACGGCGGCCGCTACGACGTGACGGTCATCGTCAGCGATGGCCGCGCGACCGACCGCCAGACCTTCGAGTGGAGGATCAGGGAGAAGAGGAACCGCGCGCCGCAGATCAACCATCTGGATGATCGTTCGTCGAGGGTTGGCGATGCGATCAACATCCAGCTGAAAGGGTCCGACGCCGACGGTGATGCGCTGCAGTTCAGCGCAACGCACCTGCCGCAGGGCCTGTCGATCAGCCCGTCGGGCCTCATCACCGGCGTCATCTCCGGCAACGCCCGCGACTACGACGTGAGGATTTCGGTGAGCGATGGTCGCGGCGGCACCGATTCGTGCGAGTTCGAGTGGGAGATCAAGTCCAAGAAGAAGTAGGGAGCAGTGTGCTTCGCGGGAAGGGGCAACCCTTCCCGCGAGCGCGAATCAGGCAACGACCCGCCAGGCACGACGCACACCTCGAGCCGGACTCCTAGTCCGATACTTTGATGCGTAGAGATGTAGGGGCGGGACTTTCTTGTCCGCCGAAGCCCGCAGGGCGAAGGTGGAAGTCCCGCCCGCTGGTGTCCAAGAGAAGAGCAGGGAGCCGAGCTTAGTGAGAAGAAGTCGGTAGGGAGTCCACGACACGGCGCCACTTGCGCGTGTCGATCGTCGACGCGTCGAGCTCGAATCCGCACCACCACGACTTGGCGTCGGCCGACTGCTTCGACCAGCGGAACAGGCCCTTCACGTCCATACCCACCGTCGGCAGATTGACGTCGATCACCGAGTTGATGTCGACGGGCGACGTGCACTCGACGCGCATGCCGCCGTAGCCCACGTCGACAGCGAATCCCTTCAACTCCGACGAGCGAACCGGGAGCGAGGTGGGCCGGCGCTGCCAGCGGCGCGTGCTGACGAGGTCGCGGGGCGCGAGGCCGGCAAGCAGATCCTGGACAAACGACAGCAGGCGTCCGGCGGGCGTGGTTTTCGGCACGAATCGCGCCCTGAGCTGAATTGCTTCGGCTGCGAGGACGACATCGCCTTCATGACCGAGGATGATGATCGGCAGGCTGGGGTAGTCCGCCCTAAAGCGCGCGGCCAGATGCAGGCCGTTGAAACGCCCGAGTCTCACGCCGGCGATCAACAGGTCCGGGCGTGATTTTGCCGCAGAGACCGTGGCTTCTTCAAAGGATCCCAGCGAGGTGACGCGGTGACCCGCTTCGCCCAGAACCTGCGAAATGGCGGACGATGCCTGCGAATCCGACTCAACCAGAAGAACCTGACTACGCATATTGCTCAAAGACTTATCTCGCTCATGTGCAAATCACGCGCCACGCATGAGGTAACCGAATCCCTCGTAAATCCCGCCAATAGTCCGGCCAGAAGTCAATCAGGCGATTTCATTTTTACACAATGGACGAGACATATGTAACAAACGGTAGATGAGCTGGCTAGGCGAGAGTCCGGCTGGTGCTCCGAGAATTCCCTGAAGTCGTCGCGTGTTCTAACGACTCGTCTGCCAGCTCTACAGTTTGATTTTGTGTTCCTTCAACTTGCGGGCCAGCGTGTTGCGATGCACCCCCAGCGTATCGGCGGCCTTACAGAGGTTGCCGGCCGACTGTTCGACGACGCAGGTCACAAAGCGTTTGTCGAACTCGCGTTGCGCGTCCTCGTAGTGGACGCCCTTGGCGACCATCTCGCGTACTAACTGATCCAGCAGTTTCTGCAACGACTACTCCCCCGTCTTGTCCGCCGTAGCCTTGGCGGAGGTAGAAGCCTTGACGGAGAGGGAAACGTCCAATTCCCGACCCGTGAGGCGACGATACGCGTCGAGGTACTTCGCGCGCGTGTTTGTGACCACGTCGTCCGGCAGGGAGGGGACCGGCGGCTGCTTGTTCCACTTGATCGATTCGAGGTAGTCGCGCACGTACTGCTTGTCGAAGCTGGGTTGCGGACCGCCAGGTGCGTAGGTGTCCTTCGGCCAGTAGCGCGACGAATCCGGCGTCATCATCTCATCGATCAGCAACAGCTCGCCGCTATCGGTGAGGCCGAACTCGAACTTGGTGTCGGCGAGAATGATGCCCTTCGATTCGGCATGCGCCACGCCGTGCGCGTACAGCGCCATCGTCAACTGCTTGAGGCGCGCGAGGAGTTCGGCGCCAACGACGTCGGCGGCCGCCGCTGCGCTGATGTTCTCGTCGTGCCCTGATTCGGCTTTCGTGGCCGGCGTGAAAATCGGTTCGGGCAGGCGATCGGATTCGCGCAAGCCTTTAGGCAGCCGAATGCCGCACACCTCGCCGGTGGCCTTGTAATCTTTCCAGCCCGACCCGGAGATATAGCCGCGCGCCACGCATTCAACCGGGAGCGGGGTCGTGCGCGTAACGAGCATCGACCGGCCTTCGAGACGGCCGGCAAAGCCCTGCGCGATCGTCGGGTAATCCGCAACGTTGGTCGAGAGGACGTGGTTGGAGACGATGTCGCCGGTGCGCGCAAACCAGAAGGCCGACAGTTGGTTCAGCACGCGGCCTTTGTCGGGAATGCCGGACCCGAGCACGTAGTCGAATGCGGAGATGCGGTCGGTGGCGACCAGGATCAGCGGCCCTTCGTTCTCCACGCCGCCTCCGGCGGGATGGGCAGCATAGACGTCACGAACTTTGCCCCGGCGAACCAGTGCAAGACCATCGAGTTGCGTATCTAAAAGGGGTGGTGAAGGCACGGCCGCTCGCGTGAAGAAGATCCATAGTAAACGCGTCACCAGATGTAATCAATACGCTCGCGCAGCCCGCCCCGCCAGAGGCGGGGCAAAGCAACGCTGTCGCTAGCTATTGGGTGCGTCCCGCAAGCCACACGTCATGTAGTATGGACATCGGTTTGCGCAACATTATTCGGACGCTGGTAGTGGTCGGTCTTGCCGGCGGCCTCATTGCCGTTTTTCTCAGGAACGCGGAACTCGATCAGGTGTGGACGGCGATGGCGTCGGCGCGGCCCGATTTCATCGCCCTGTCGGTGGCACTGACGATCGTGACCTTCGTGGTTCGGGCCGAGCGCTGGCAGTACTTGCTGGGCCCGCTTGGACCGACGCGGTTCAGCACCGTGTTCCGGACGACCGTGATCGGGTTTGCGGCGTCGGCCGTGCTGCCGGCCCGCGCCGGCGAAGTGATTCGGCCGTACCTGCTCGCGCGCAAGGAAGGGCTGAGCGCGACGGCGACGTTTGCGACGATTCTCGTGGAGCGCATCATCGATCTCGTCGCGGTGCTGTTGCTGCTGCTGGCGTTCCTGTTGTGGTTCGATCCCGGCGTGGAAGCACGCGACTCGGCGGTGTTCAGCGCGATTCGGTTCGGCGCGTTGGTGATGGCGCCGGTGGCGGGTGCCGCGTTGCTGTTGATGTACTTCATGGCCGGGCATCCCGAGCGGCTGCACGGGTGGCTGCTGAAGATGGAGCGCATCCTTCCGGCGCGGGCGGCCGCGGCGATCGCGAAGCTGGCACGGACGTTCTCGGAAGGCTTTGCCGTGGTGCGGCGGCCTGAGCGGCTGCTCGCCGCGGTGGCATGGTCGATCGTGTTGTGGTTCTCGATTGCCGCCGGCATCTGGGCGGTGGCCGTGGCCTTCGGGATCGCGATGCCGTTCACCGGCGGCTGGCTGATGCTGGCGCCGCTGGTGGTCGGCGTTGCGGTGCCGACGCCGGGAGGCGTGGGCGGGTTTCACGAGGCGTTCCGGCTCGGCGCGACGTCGTTCTTCGGCGCGGATAACAACACCGCGGTGGGCGCGGCGATCGTGCTGCACGCCATCTCGGTGGGACCGGTGACGTTGGCGGGGCTGGTGTTCATCCTGCAGGACGGCTTGAAGCTCGGCGCAATCATTGGCGAACGACCTATTGACGAACGACCGACGGTTGACGATCGGGCGAATGGATGATGGGGTGAATCCGTGAAGTGTCCCTTCTGCGGTGAGATCGGCGACAAGGTAGTGGACTCACGCGAGAGCCGCGAAGGCGATGTCATCCGCCGCCGCCGGCAGTGCCTCAACGAGGGCTGCCGCAAGCGCTTCACCAGCTACGAGCGCATCGAAGAGATCCCCTACATGGTGGTGAAGAAGGACGGCACGCGCGAGCGGTTCGAGCGCTCGAAGCTCGTCGCCGGCCTCCTCAAGGCGTGCGAGAAGCGGCCGATCAAGCCGTCGGACATCGACGAGATCGCCGACCGCGCCGAACAGATCCTCGACGACCGGCCCGAGCGCGAGATCTTGGGACGCGAGCTGGGCGCGCACGTGATGTCGGAGCTGAAGAAACTCGACCAGGTGGCCTACGTGCGGTTCGCGTCGGTGTAT
>JALDXK010000373.1:0-6261 GCA_032155105.1 Acidobacteriota bacterium | reverse complement strand
ATATCAGGGCGTGACCCTTCCCAGTCAAGCGACGGCGAGCTGGCGGCCGATGGACATCAACGGCGACGGGCGCACCGACCTGGTGTCCTTCCGATCCAAGCCCGGCGACCCGTTTCTCATCTCCTACATGCTCTCACTCGGCAACGGCCGCTGGCAGCCCGTCCGAAACGCGCAGGTAGGCCCGGAGCCGATAGTCGACACGCTCGCAATGCAGGGGTTCCACCTCTACGACTTGGATGGCGACGGCAAGCAGGACATCGTCCATCCCAGTATGTCGCCGACAGCCGCCGGCGGGCTGGCCACCATGGTCATTTGGAATCGCTTTCCGCGGTTTGTGCAGACGACCACGCCAAACCTGGGGCAAATGGAGGGACCCGACACGACGTCTTGGCAGCTCACCGACCTCGGTGCCGATGGTGTTCCCGAGTTGGTGAGAGTAATGCCGGCACTGCACAACCTGGACGTGATCAACGTCCCAGCCTGGTCCATTCGCTTGACGCGATCGAGCAACGGCATCGGCGCGAGTGAGGAGATCGAGTACGGCACTGTTGTGGAGGCCGACCGCGAGATGCCGCTCGGGGCTCTACCGCGTGTCGTGAAGTCAGTACGCGTACGTTCGGCCGATGGCACGGTGCCCCTGACATCCGACTTCACCTATGGGCGAGCGATCTGGTCGCATCGACAGCAACGTATCCTCGGCTTTCGCCACGTCGAACGGTCCGACGGCACGCGCATATTTGCTTCCGACCTCGACTTGGGCGATGACTGTGGCGGTCGCGTCGACACCACGGAGTTGCTCGACAGTCAGCGGGCGCGCATCGGTCGCACACGATACGTGTTTGCTCCTACGGGTTTCACGCTCAACCCAACAGGAAGCGGAGACACGCACGCTCATTCCCTCTGCCGTGTGGACGCCATCGAGCGCGAGGAGTGGGAGCGAGCGACCACGCCCCGCAAAAGCACTAACCGCTTGACATACGACGACTACGGCAATATCGCGGAGATCGTTCAGAGCGGCAACTCGGCCGATCCGGACGACGATCGGCGGTTCACGAGCACCGTGAATTTGAATGTCGGCGACTTCATTGTGGACCGCCCCGCCGAGCAGGAGGCCTACGGGCGCTCGGGCCGCCAGTGGAACCTGCTGTCGCGGACTCGGTACGAGTACGATGGCTCAGGCGACTACACGCGTGCCCCTGGTTCGGTGGGTAGCGTCAGCCGCGTCCTCCGCTGGAACAGCAAGACGAAGACCTACGTCGACGTTGACTACCGGCACGACGCGCGAGGCAACCTGCGGGCGGTCACTGGTCCCCCTATCCCGTCCAACGCCGCAGGTGTCACCGCCACACTTGAGTACGACTGCGAATTCGCACGCTTTCTGGAGAAGATGTGCGACGGGGCTCACTGCACAGAGGTCGTTTGGGACAAGCGCCTGGGACTGCCCGAGGAGGTCGTCGACGCCAACGGTGGGCGAACCACATTCGCCTACGACAGACTGCGTCGGCCGCTTAGGGTAAACCGGCCGGACAGGTCCTTCGACTCTTGGCAGTGGCCGACGCTAGCCCAGTGGAATACGCCGGCCCAGTCCGTGCGCCACGAGCGCTCCGACGACAGCGCTGGAGACGGAGTGCAGTGGGACGAGACGTTCTTCGACGGTCTCGGTCGCACGCTGCGCATCGAGCGCGAAGGGGGTGTCGTCGAGGAGGTAATGGCATACGACGGCGTGAGCCCACGCGTGCGAGAGGAAGCCGCACCGCGGTTTACCCAAGATGCCCGCGAGGTAACCACGTACGACTACGACGCGGCCGGTCGGCTCGTCTCTATGCGCCGCCCGGATGGCCACGGCCGTCGCGTCCGCTACGGCGTGGGGCTGCGCACGGCAACGGACGAGTTGCTCGCCACCACGGGCTATCAGATCGACCCCTTCGGCCGCATCGTCGCGGTCACGGAAAACCGACGAGACTGCGTCCATGAGACGTGCCCGATTCTGGAGACCGGCGTCACGCGCTACACGTACGACGCCATCGACCGCCTCACTTCGATCACCGACGCCCAGAAAAACGAGACCAAGTTCCGGTGGGACTCGCTGGGACGGCTGGAGGACATTTGCGACCCTGATCGCGGCTGCACGCAATTCACCTGGAACGACGACGGCACCCAGGCGAGCGAAGTTGGGGCCAGTGAGACCGTGCTCCGCATGACTTACGACCGAGTCGGCCGTCCTGCGACGCTGGTGTCGCTCGATCGTGCCGGGAACACGACGCGCGAAGTCCAGTGGACCTGGGACATCCCCTCGCCGCTGGGCGGAACGCGTGGCGCCAGCCAGGGGCGCATCACTCGAGTGGAAGTCACCTCCAACGCTGCGCGGCTCTTGTCGACCTATCGTTACGACCTCCTTGGCCGCGTCGACCTCGAGAGCAACTGCATCGATGGGGCGTGCTTTGAGTTGGCGACGTCCTTCGATCGAGCTGGACGGATCGGGAAGATTACCTATCCGAGCGCAAGCGGACTGGTGGCTCCTTCTTCGCCGACGGTCGACTACGTCTACAACGACCGAGGCCTGCTTCGCTCCGTGCCAGGCTTCGTCACGCGTTTCGTCCATGACGCCCGCGGCCGGACGACTGAGATCACGTACATGAACGGTATCGTCGAGTCACGCCCGCACGATCCCAAGCGAGGCTGGAGCGACGGCGTGACCATGAAAGGGACAAACGCACTCCTTGAGCAGGTCTTGCTGCGCGACGCCGTCGGCCGGGTCAGAGATGAACGGCTAGTCGACTCGCAGGGCACCCGGCGCGAGGCCTACACACACGACGACCTGGGACGCCTTGGCGCCGTCACCTCAAGCGACCCTGCGCGCAACCGCACGTTTACGTACGACATCCTTGGCAACCTCACGCACCATTCCCTGCTCGGCACGGTGAACTACAGCGATCCGAGGCACGTACACGCCATGACGGACACGCAGAGCGGAGAGCGTTATAGGTACGACCGGGGCGGGCAGTTGGTCTCCTCCAACCAGCTCGAGCTCGACTGGAGCGACGAAGGCCGGCCCTCGCGGGTCACGAACCGGGCCACTGGCGAACTCTCGCGGTACGCTTACGACGTCTCCGGTCAGCGGGTGAGAAGCGAGGTTAACGGGAGGGTCACACTCTACCCGAACCGGTTCGTTCAGATCGATCCGGGCGGCGCTGTTATGCATTGGGTTTGGGCAGAGGGCCGACCCGTGGCCTATCTCGAGAAGGCCGGTCCCCGCTTCCTCCACGCCGATGCGCTCGGCTCGGTCCGCCTCGTCACCGACGGGAATGGCAAGGTCGAGAACGAGTACGACTACGGCGCCTGGGGCGAGGCCGCGCGGGCCACGGGCACGGGAGGGAGCGCATACCGCTACGCGAAGAGCCGCCGCGACGGCCCGACCGGTCTGGCCTACATGAACGCCCGGTATTACGATTCCGTGTCGACGCGCTTCATCTCGGCGGATCCCATCATCCCGAACGTTTACGCTCCGCAGACCCTCAACCGCTATGCCTACGCCCTCAACGATCCGGTTAGCCTCACCGATCCCAGCGGCCTCTGCGTTGAATACCCGGCCGGGAACGGGGAGGGGCTCCAAGGGAAGGGATTGGACTGCCGTACCGATGATGAAAGGTTTCGGGACGAGCAGCGTGCGGCACAGCGGGAGGAGATGCGGCAATCGAGGGAATCAGGGCCGCCTCGATCGTCGCAACTGTTCACTCCCGGACCACCTCGCTCGTTGCAACAATTCACTCCGGGGCCGAGTAGCCCCGCAGGGGCACCTGCCGCGCCCACGACTGGAGACCAGAGTGCGAACCAGAGCCAAGGCGTTCAAATTAGCGGTAACGCCGCTTTTTGCGTGATCATTTGTTTTGCGGTGGCTGATGTCGATCTCGGGCTCTACATACCTAACGACATCAACGGTGGCATCTCGCCTTTCCTGACCATCGGAGGGGCTACATTGCTCACGGAGGCGCCGGAGGATCCGATGACGCGGACCGACGAGAATGGAAATCTAATCCCTCCCAACAAACTCACGCCGTCGCTAGGTTTGGCGGCGGGTGCCGGAGTATCGGGTCTAGGGTTCGTCTCTCAAACGAGAACCTTTGACGAGTTCAAGGGCTATTCGCTGAACCTCAGCGGCTCGCTACTTATGGTCAGCGGTGGTCAGTCACGCAACGACGCGAATCAGGTGACGAAGTCGGCTGGGCTTGGCTGGAGCGTCGGCGTGCCTGCCGGCGTGGCGATGTTTGGCTCCCGGACGTTTGGCTTCACGATTCCGTTGCCAGGCCGAAGCCCGGTCCCCTAGTCCGTTGGATCCGTGGTTCTGATATGGAAAGACCGGTGTCAATAGGGCAATAAGGTCCTCATCGGTCGTTAGCAAAGGCAGCCCGCAGCCGGCTTATCACGCCATCCGGATGCGGGCGTTGTCTGTACCCCGTCATCTGATCGGCCGAGCGGCAACGACGATGAATCACTCTGATATTCGCGGGTCGGAACCGCATGACGATGATTGGTCGGGAGCTGCGTCGCTCTAAAAGCGCGAGTTCGAGACCGGCGTCTGTATCGCATAGAACCTCCGAAGATTCTCCTTTCGACAGTCGGCCGCTACATTGGTACGAAGCGCACGGTATCGGAAGGACAGATTTCAAGATCAAGCAGCACTTGGAACCATCATGAGACGAGTGACCAGGTGGTAGTGTCCCGTCAAGTGGTGGAAATTAGTCGAGCATTTCCCTGAGTTCACCACGGCGTGGACGCTGACGAGGCCGTGGACGGATAGAGCGCCGTCCACCGCCTCTTGGAAAACCACAGAGCGGTTTTCCACAAGCGCCCACACCGATTCCCTCTACGCAATCGACGCCAGGATCTCTTGGGCCGTCGGCGGCAACGCCGGCGCCGAGAGCTGCTTCATCGACTCCACACTGAAATAGCGCCGCTCGGCGATCGACCACTCTTCGTCCTGCTCCAGCAGCAGCGCGCCAATCAGCCGCACCGTCGACTTCGGCGACGGAAAGATCCCGACCACGTTCGACCGGCGCTTGATTTCTTTGTTCAGGCGTTCGAGCACGTTGGTGCTGTGTAGCTGCCGCTGGTGTTCGATCGGAAACCGGCGGTACGCCAAGACGTCCTCCGCCGCTTCCTCCAGGAGCGCCGCCGCTTTGGGAAACCGCGCACGCAAACCGTCGGCGACTTTGTGCAGCTGCGCCATGGCGCTCGCATGATCGGGTTGCGCGAAGATGGTGCGGACGATCGCCGCGATCGGCTCGCGCGCCCCCTGCGGCGCCGTGGCGAGCAGGTTCCGCATGAAATGCACGCGGCACCGCTGCCACGTCGCGCCGCTCAGCACGGTGCTGATCGCCTGCTTTAATCCGACATGCGCGTCCGAGATCACCAGGCGCACCCCTTTGAGCCCACGTTTCACGAGACTGCGCAGAAAGGCCGTCCAAAAGGCGCGATCCTCCGACGGACCGACATCGATCCCAAGGACCTGGCGCTCGCCGTCGGCGGTGACGCCGACCGCGACGACGGTCGCCTGGCTGGTGACGTGCCCATCGACGCGGACCTTGTGGTACGTCGCATCGACCCACACGTAGGGATGCGCACCGATCAGCGGCCTGGTGCGGAAGGCCTCGACGAGCGGATCGAGCTCCGCGCAGATGCGCGAGACCTCCGACTTCGACACGCCGTCGAGCCCGAGCGCCTTCATCAGCTCGTCGACCTTGCGCGTCGAGACGCCGTGCACGTACGCCTCCTGCACGACGGCGAGCAAGGCGTGCTCGGCGCGCCGCCGCGGCTGCAGCAACGAGGGAAAGTAGCTGCCCGGTGTGACCTTGGGAATCGCCAGCTCGATGGTGCCGACGCGCGTATCCCACGTCCGCGTCCGCGACCCGTTGCGGTAGGCCGTGCGCTCGCCGGTGCGCTCGTGGCGCTCCGCGCCGATTGACGCCGCGACCTCCGCTTCCATCAGTGCCTGCGAGAGCACCCGGATGCCTTTAGAAGGGACGCGAACTGGAGCTTCGGTCAGGGAGGGCTCGACAACTTGGTCGATGATTTCTTTTTGTTAAACGAGTACCTGTCGGCGACTGGCCACGAGCGATTGAACTCGTGGATCCGACCATCCTCCTCGGCGTGGTTCGAGATCGGGTGCTTCAGCCACTCGTAGTAACCGCTACGCGCCACCCCGAGGAGGCGACGACGTCCCCCCGGAATTGAGTAGCGTTTTCGTTTAGAGTCCGGCCTAGC
>JALDXK010000372.1:0-6264 GCA_032155105.1 Acidobacteriota bacterium | reverse complement strand
CATCCAAATCAAGGGCAACCGCTACGGGCTGCCCGATCGCATGGACCTCGTGGTCGGCAAGCTCGAGGGCCACTCGTCGGGCATCGGCTTCGTGATCCCCGAGCGTCCCATCGAAGGGCTGAAGCGCGACATTTTCGTGGCGGCGCACCACATCAAGGAGGCGTTGCACGGCGATCGCGTCGTGGTCCGCATCGAGCGTTATCGCGAAGATGGCCGCGCCGAAGGCCGCATCGTGCAGGTGCTCGAACGCGCCGCCAGCACCGTGGTCGGCAGATTCGACATCGACGCGTCGGGGCTGGCGTTCGTCTCGCCGTTCGACAAGCGGCTGACCACCGACATCGTCATCCCGAGGGGCGAGACCCGTGATGCCGAAGCGGGGCAGATGGTCACCGTGGAAGTGACGCGCTGGCCCACCCCCACGCGCGGTCCGGCGGGGCGCATCGTCGAAGTGCTCGGCGACATCGACGATCCGGGCGTCGATACCGAGATCATCCTGCGCAAGTACGGCATTCCCGACGAGCATCCGCCAGACGTCATCGAGGAGGCGAGGCGCATCGGCACCGCCGTCAAGGACAAGGACATGGCGGGGCGCACCGATTTCCGCGACCGGAAAGTGGTGACCATCGACGGTGAGCATGCCCGCGACTTCGACGATGCGATTTCGATCGAGAGACTGAAGACCGGCAACTACTGGCTCGGCGTCCACATCGCCGACGTCGCGCATTACGTACAGGAGGGCGGCGCGCTCGATACCGAAGCCTACGAGCGTGGCACGTCGGTGTATTTCCCTGAGCGTGCGGTGCACATGTTCCCCGAAGCACTCGCGACGGGGCTCTGCAGCCTGCGGCCGAACGTCGATCGGCTGGTGCAGTCGTGCCTGATGGAAGTGAACCCGCGCGGCGACGTCGTGCGCTACGAGATGCACGACGGCATCATTCGCAGCGACGCGCGCATGACCTATACCGCGGTGAACGCGATTCTCACCGATCGCGATCCGGACACCATCGCGACCTATCGCGAACTGGTCCCGATGTTCGAGCTGATGAAGGAGCTGTTCGAGATCCTCAACGATCGCCGCCACCGTCGCGGGTCGGTGGACTTCGACCTGCCCGAGGCGGAGGTGGTGCTCAACGAGGACGGCTTCATCGAGGACATCATCGCGTCGGAGCGCAACGTCGCCCACCGGCTGATCGAGGAGTTCATGCTCCTCGCCAACGAGACGGTCGCGGGCCATCTCGAATCGAAGGCGATGCCGGCGTTGTATCGCATCCACGAGCCGCCCGATCCGCTGAAGGTGCTGCAGTTCGAGGAATTCATCAGCGCGTTCGGCTATTCGCTGGCCGCGGGCGATAGCTCGGTCAAGCCGACACACTTCCAGAACCTGGTGAAAAAGATCCGCGGCACTCCTGAGGAACGGCCGATCTCGTTCCTGATGCTGCGAACGATGCAGAAGGCCCGCTATGACCCGATGAACGTGGGTCACTTCGGTCTTGCCGCCGGCACCTACACGCACTTCACGTCGCCAATCCGCCGCTACCCGGATCTGGTCGTGCACCGGTTGTTGCGCGAGCTGCGCCACACCAAGGTGTCCGACGAGCGGAAGGCCGAGCTCGACGAGGACCAGCCGGAGGTCGGCCGCCACACCTCCGAGCGGGAGCGCCGCGCCGCCGAAGCCGAGCGCGAGATCCTGCAATGGAAGAAGGTCCGCTTCATGGCGGACAAGGTGGGAGAGGAGTTCGAGGGCTACATCACCGGCGTGGCGCCGTTCGGGATGTTCGTGGAGCTGACCGAGCATTACGTCGAAGGCCTGGTCCACGTCAGCACCATGGCCGACGACTACTACCGGTTCCGCGAGCAGCAGCACGCGTTGTTTGGAGAAAACACCAAGAAGACCTATCGTCTAGGCGATCGGGTCACGGTGCAGATCGTGCGCGTCGACATGGATCGACGGCAGATCGATCTCGCCCTCGAGGACGTGCTCGACAAGGTGCGGCGTGACGAGCGATCGCGCGGGCCGTCGCGGAGCTCCGCGCGGCCGAAAAAAGAGCAGCGCAAGGGTACCCAGGAGCAGCGCCGCAAGCGCAAGCAGCGGCTGGGGAAGAAGGAACGCAAGACCGGACGTCGATAGCCGACAGGCACCATGCATCTCGTCGTAGGTACCGCCGGGCACATCGACCACGGGAAGAGCTCGCTCGTGCTCGCGCTGACGGGGATCGATCCCGATCGCCTCAAGGAAGAGAAGGCGCGCGGCATCACCATCGAGCTGGGCTTCGCGCACACGGTGATCGGGTCAACGCGTGTCGCGTTCGTGGACGTGCCGGGCCATGAGCGCTTCGTCCGCACCATGCTCGCCGGGGTGGGCGGCATCGATTGCGTGCTGCTCGTCGTGGCGGCCGACGAATCCGTGATGCCGCAGACCCGCGAGCATTTCGACATCTGCAAATTGCTGCGCATTCCGCGCGGCATCATCGTCATCACCAAGTCGGATCTCGCCGACGCCGATACGCGCGCGGTGGTGAAGCAGGAGGTCCAGGAGCTGGTGGCGGGGTCGTTCCTGGCGGACGCCGAGGTCGTCGAGGTGTCGGCGGTGACGGGCGACGGGCTCGAGGCCTTGCGTGCCGCGATCGCGGCCGAGGCCGCGATGGTCGCGAACCGCCCCGTTGACGGCGCGGCGAGGCTGCCGATCGATCGCGCCTTCTCGATGAAAGGCTTCGGCACCGTCGTCACCGGCACGCTGGTGTCGGGCCGCATCACGGCCGACGACGAGCTGATGGTGTTGCCGGAAGGCCGGAAGGTGAAGGTCCGCGGGATCCAGGTGCACCGCAAGAGCGCGAGCGAGGCGATCGCGGGGCAGCGTACGGCGATCAACCTCGGCGGTGTGGAGGTGAGCGACGTCTCACGCGGCGAGACGCTCGCGGCGCCGGGATCGCTGAGCGTGACGCGACGCGTCGACGCGGAGATCGACCTGCTGCCATCGGCGAAGCCCCTCAAGCACGGCGCGCGCGTCCGGCTGCACAACGGCACGGCCGAAGTGCTGGGCCGCGTGTCGATTGCCGGGCCATCGGAGTCGGAGGTCGCGCCGGGTGCGCGCGCGCTGGTGCGCGTGCGGCTCGAATTGCCGGCGGTGCTGGCGCGCCACGACCGCTTCATCATCCGCGCCTATTCGCCGCCACTGACCATCGGCGGCGGCAGCGTGCTCGATCCGGCGCCGACGCGGCCCGGGATCCGGTCGCACGAGGGTCGCGCCAGCCTCGAGCGCCTGCGCGCATCGCCGGACGACATCCCCGCCATCGTGGCGATGATCGCGGCGGCCGGTCTTGCGGGCATCGACCAGCGCGCGCTCGCGTCCCGCGCCGGCGTGCCGCCCGGGCAGGTGGCCGCGGTGATGACGCGTCTCAGCGCCCAGGATGTGGTTGCCGCTGGTGATCGCCTGGTAGCGAAGACGCACCTGGCGAAGGCTGGGGAGGCGATGCTGCGGCACGTGGCGGCGTTTCACACGGCGCAGCCGATGAGCGAAGGCGCGCCGCGCGAGGAAGTACGCGAGAAAATCTTCCATCGGATCGCCCCGGCGGTGTTCGAGCACGTGCTCGAGGACCTCAAGGCGCGCAAGGCGCTGCTTGGCGCCGATCGCCTCGCGCTTGCCACGCATCGCGTGACGGTGGCCGGCGCCGACGATCGCGTGCGTCAAGCTATCGTCGACGCCTACCGGGCCGGCGGCCTCACGCCGCCCGACACGGCCGCGGTCGAAGCCTCGGCCAAGGCGCCCAAGGCGGTGATCGATAAAGTGACCACGCTCTTATTGCGCGAGAAGGTGCTGGTGCGTCTCGACACGATCGTGTTTCACGCCGACGTGCTGCAACGCTTGAAGATCGACGTGACTGGTTTGAAATCTGCCGCGCCGGGCGGACGAGCAACCGTGGATGTCGCGGCCTTCAAGGAACGCTATGGAATAACCAGGAAATTTGCGATCCCGCTGCTGGAATATCTGGATCGGGAACGCGTCACGAGACGGACGGGAGATGTGCGCCTCGTGCTGTGAGACGGGCGCTTATTTCTCTTCGGTTTTCTCCGACAACGAGCTCTTGAAATTCTTGATCCCGGCGCCGATGCCCTTGCCCAGTTCGGGCAGGCGGTTCGCGCCGAAAATCAGGATGACGATCGCCAGAATGATGAGCATTTCCGGCAGTCCGATTGGCCCAAACAGGGAAAACATGAAGGCTCCTTGAGGTGGCGAGGTTTCCGCCGCCGTGGGTCGATTGTAGCTCAGGACTGGCTCCGAGATTTGGGAGGCTGAGGCCTGTTTCGGATAGGTTCGCGCCACGGCTGAGGCCACGTGTCATGGAATGGCGTCAAATACTCATGGCGCTGGGTTTGCCCTTGTCACGTCAAACCCCGTCAGTCACAATTGCTTTGGACTGACTCTCAATCCTAATGGCAAAGTCTGCCGGTAAGAAAACGCCCGAGATTACGCGGGGATCGCAGCTGCGGCTCGACGATCGTCCGGAGGAGTACGCCTTCGGCTTCGAGAGTGCGAAGTCTAAGGTCGGCACGGGCATGTCGGTGGCCACGCACATGGCAGCGCTGATCGTGGTGCTGCTGATCATCCGCCTGGCGCCGCAGGCATTGCCGCCCGAGATCACGGACCCGCTCAACATCAACATGCTGGTGTTCCTGCCGACTCCAGGCCCGGGTGGTGGTGGCGGTGGCGGTGGCGAGAAGAAGCCCGAACCGCCGCGCAAGGCCGAGGTGGAAGCCAAGAAGGATCCGATTTCCGTTCCGGCCCCGAAGACACCCGATCCAACACCGGAAACGCCGAAGGAACCGCCTCCGCTCGAGATCACGGTTCCCGTGAAGCCGATGTCCTCTGCCGAGCTGACGCTGCCCGGTGTGATTCAGCCGTCGACGACCGATTCAGCCGGCTCGGGCGACAAGGGTGGCGCCGGTAGCGGCACCGGCGGCGGTGCTGGGTCGGGCCAGGGTTCAGGTCTTGGGCCCGGCTTCGGCGGCGGTTTCGGCGGCGGCGCGTATCGTCCCGGATCGGGCATCACCCTGCCGAGCGTGCTTCGCGAGGTGAAGCCGGCCTACACGGCCGACGCCATGCGTGCCAAGGTGCAGGGCTCGGTGTGGCTGGAGTGCATCGTGATGCCCGACGGCAGCGTCGGCGACGTGAAGGTGACGCGCTCGCTCGACCCGATCTTCGGGCTCGACCAGGAAGCCATCAAGGCCGCGAAGCAGTGGCGCTTCCGACCTGGCATGCGCCAGGGCGAACCGGTGCCGGTCATCATCACCATCGAGCTGACGTTCACCCTTCGTTGACGGCCACCGATAGACACCGGTTAGACACCGTTCAAGTCGCAGGGGCGGGACTTCCTTGTCCGCCGAAGCGCGAAGCGCGAAGGTGGAAGTCCCCGCCCGATGCTCCTTCAGCCCAGTGTTACCATCTCGCGCATGACGCGCATGCTTTCCCTTGTCATTGGTCTGCTCGCGCTGGCCGCGCAGGCATTCGCGCAGCCCGCGCCATTTCCCGCTCCCGTCGAAGCCGACTACATCGTCCGCGATTTCGCGTTCGACAGCGGTGAGCGCATGCCGGAAGTCAGGATGCACTACCGCACCGTGGGCACGCCGCGGAAAGACGCGGGTGGCGTGGTGCGTAACGGCGTCCTGATCCTGCATGGCACCGGCGGCAGCGGCGCGGGATTCCTGTCGCAAACCTACGGCGGGATGCTGTTCGGCAAAGGCCAGCCGCTCGATGCGGAGAAGTACTTCATCATCCTGCCCGACAACGTCGGCCACGGCCGCTCGAGCAAGCCGAGCGACGGGCTGCGCATGAAGTTCCCGAAGTACCGCTACGCCGACATGGTGCGCCTGCAGCACGCGCTGGTCACGCAGGGGCTGGGCCTGACCACCCTCAAGCTGGTGATGGGCACGTCGATGGGCGCGATGCACGCGTGGAACTGGGGCTACATGTATCCCGGCTTTGCCGCCGGCCTCGTGCCGTTGGCCAGCAACCCGGTGGAGATCGGCGGGCGTAACCGCGTGTGGCGGAAGTTCCTGATCGATGCCATCGAAACCGATCCGACCTGGCAGCAGGGCAACTACACCGAACAGCCGCGCGGGCTGGCCAGTGCGATCGGGTTCCTGCTGATGGCGACGAGCACGCCCTTGCAATGGCAGAAACAGTTTCCCACCATCGCCGCCACCGACAAGTGGGTGGCCGACCAGGTGGCGTCACGGACGAAGAACATCGACGCCAACGACATGCTG
>JALDXK010000371.1:0-6274 GCA_032155105.1 Acidobacteriota bacterium | reverse complement strand
GCTTGCCACCTCTGTATTACCGCGGCTGCTGGCACAGAGTTAGCCGTGGCTTCCTTTAACGGTACCGTCACTCCCGAGCCATGTTAAAGCCCGGGCCTTTCGTCCCATTCGACAGGGGTTTACAATCCGAAGACCTTCATCCCCCACGCGGCGTTGCGTCATCAGGCTTGCGCCCATTGTGAACAATTCCCCACTGCTGCCTCCCGTAGGAGTCTGGGCCGTGTCTCAGTCCCAGTGTGGCCGTCCGCCCTCTCAGGCCGGCTACCGATCGTCGCCTTGGTGGGCCATTACCCCGCCAACTAGCTAATCGGACGCGGGCTCCTCTTCAAGCGCCAGGCCTTGCGGTCCCCGGCTTTGGTTTCCAGGTCTTTAAACCCAGAACGTCATGCGGTATTAGCGTCCCTTTCGGGACGTTATCCCCCACTCGAAGGTAGATCACCCACGTGTTACTCACCCGTTCGCCACTCTACTCAGGGCCGAAGCCCCTTTCGCGTTCGACTTGCATGTGTTAGGCACGCCGCCAGCGTTGATTCTGAGCCAGGATCAAACTCTCAAGTTTAAGTTCGCTTGAGAGAGCCTTTGATTGCCTGCTCTTCTCTAATCTGCGTTGTTACTTCTGTCTTGTGTTGCCCCGTATTACTACGAGGCGCTGACACTCGACGGGCTGGTTGCTTATTGGTACTTCGCTTCCCCTCGGCCGAAACCTCAGAAAAACGAAGCTGCACGCTCTATCTAGTTTTCAAAGAACCAAGGACGGTCGACCGAATCGGCCGCTTCCCCCACCCGGCCGACATCCATCTTTCTGAATGCGTCCGTCACCCTTTTTGGGGGAACCTTTCAAACTTACGACGACTTGCCTTCCCTAGTCAACCACTTTTTTCGCATAACGGCGAAAAACTTTGAGGAGACTTGCTCCGGGCAGCGCGACGTTCTAGACCAAGAACATCGCGTGAATCGCGTCTTCCAAATGTAGGGGATCGACGACCGGGTGTCAACCACCCGTTTAAACTATCTCCACCACCGCTACATTACGGCGCCCCTTCGACAACTTGAAACGGCCACCAAGTGCTTGAGTTGAAGTGACTTGCGCCTTTGGATCAGCCACCGCCACGTCGTTCAGCGTAATGCCGCCCTGCTCAATCAACCGAAACGCCTCGCTCTTCGATTTCGCCAGGCCCGCAATCACAATCAGCTCCGTCGCGGCGATCCCCTGCGCCAGTCTCGCGCTCTCCACCGACGCCGTCGGGGCGACTTGCCGCAGCGCGTCCGCAGTCACCGACCCGCCGAACCGCAGCGCCGCATCCGCCACCACTCGAGTCACCGACTCCGCACCGTGCACAAGGCGCGTCACTTCCTCTGCGAGCGTCCGCTGCGCCGTGCGCGCCGACGGGTCGTCCTGCATCGTCTTCTCGAGCGCGGCAATCGCCTCCCGGCCGAGCCAGGTGAAGTACTTGAGGTAGTCGATCACGTCGCGATCGTCGGTGTTCAACCAGAACTGGTAGAAGTCACGCTCGCTCGTTCGCGATGGGTCGAGCCAGATCGTCCCCTGCTCGGTTTTGCCGAACTTCGCACCAGACGAGGTCTTCAAGAGACCCCACACGAGGCCGTGTGCCTTCTTGCCTCTCAGCTTGCGAATCAGCTCGATACCCGCGGTGATGTTGCCCCACTGATCGCTGCCGCCCATCTGCAAGGTGCAGTGGTGCCGATCGAACAGCTCGAGATAGTCGCGGGCCTGTAGCAACAGGTAACTGAACTCGGTGTAGGAGATCCCGTCTTCCGCCTCGAGGCGCCGGCTCACCGCTTCCTTTTCGAGCATGTAATTCACGGTGAAGTACTTGCCCGTGTCGCGCAGGAAGCCGAGCAGATCGAACCGCGCCAGCCAATCCGCGTTGTTGATCATCCGTGCCGGGTTCGGCTGCGCGTCGAAGTCGAGCAGCTTCGCGAGCTGCGGCTTGATGCCGGCGACGTTGGCCTCGATGTCGTCCAGCGACAGCAGCGGGCGCTCCTGGTTGGGTTTGGGATCGCCAATCATGCCGGTGCCGCCGCCGACAATCGCAATCGGCGAATGGCCAAAGCGCTGCAGACGCGCCAGGCCCATCATGGTCAGGAGCGAACCGACATGCAGGCTCGACGCCGTCGGGTCGAATCCGATGTAGGCCGTGACGTGCTCGGTCGCCAGCGCCTCACGCACGCCCTCGGTCGCGTGATACACGAGACCGCGCCACTCGAATTCCTCGAACAACGTCTCAGCCAACCTTTGAACCCCTTGCCCGCCTTCGCGCGCGACGCGCGCTTCGGCGCGGTCTCGCCGTTAGCGGCCTTCAGCCGCGTAGGCGGAAACCCTTGAACTCTTGAACCTGATCTTATACTTCGAGGGTGGGCGTGACGCGCCGAGACTTTCTCAGGTCGGCCACCGCGATATCAGTGGGCGCGCTCTCGGGCGTGGCCGCGTATGGCGTGGCCTACGGGCGCCACCAGCTCAATCGCATCCAGCGCGACGTCGGCGTGCGCGGCCTGCCGCCTGCGCTCGACGGGCTGCGCATCGGAATGATCACCGACGTGCATCACAGCGCCGTCGTCCCCGCCGACGATGTGACGCGCGCGGTGACACTGCTCAAGGAGGCCGATCCAGACATCGTCGTGCTCGGTGGTGACTACGTCTCGTTTTTCGATCGCGGCTACATCGGGCCGGTGGCCGATTTGCTGACGCCATTGGCGAACGCGCGTCACGGCTCTTTCGCGGTGCTCGGCAATCACGATGACGAGCGGGAAGTCCCGGCCGCCCTGGCCGCACGCGGGTTCACGGTCCTGAAAGATCAACGCACCGCCCTGATCGTCAAGGGCGAACGGCTCGACCTTGCCGGGATCCGCTTCTGGACGCGCACGCCTGGTGAAATTGCCGGCGTATTGAAGGGCACCGGCGGCACCACCATCCTCCTCGCGCACGATCCCCGCCGCCTCGCCGAGGCCTCGGCGCTCGACGTGCAGCTGGTGTTGTCGGGCCACACACACGGCGGACAGGTGCTGGTGCCGGCCGTCGGTCCCATCGCCGGTCGCAAGTTCCCCGTGCTGGCCGGCTTCGCCACGCGGGAGAACACGTCGATCTTCGTGAGTCGCGGCGTCGGCACGGTGTATGTGCCGGTCCGGATCAATTGCCCGCCGGACGTCGCCGTATTGACGCTGCGAGCCATGATTTCGTGATTTGGTGTGCTGACTACTCGACGCCGGGCGGCTGTTCGCCACGCTCGGCAAACCAGTGGCGCAGAAACACGAGGTCGCCGCCGTCCTTGGCTCGGTGAGTTACCGTCTTCATGCGCCATAAAAGCCGCGTCGATGCAAACGGGATGGACACGCCCCTCACGTCCTTGGTCACGACATCCAGCGCGGCTTCCGCGTAGTCGATTCCTCCGGCTGATCGCATCAAATCCACCAGGATCTCGTCGGCCACGCGAATAACGGTGTACTGAGCAAGCTCACCGGGATGGAGTTCGCGTACCGCCTGGTCCGGCAACGTCGCCAGGGCGTCGAAGACTTTGGACTCGTTGTCCGGATCCGCCGCCACGAGAAGATCGATGTCCATTGTTCGCCGGTTGTATCCGGCGGCTCGAATGGCAAACCCGCCGATGACCACGTAGCGGGCGCCACGCTCATTCAAAGCGCGACAGAGATCGCGGAGGTCTTCGAGCGTTGGTTCGCGCGATTCTAGGTTGGCGTCGGGCGGCTGATCGTCTTCCACAGCCATTCATCGGCCTCTTCGTGAGTGTGGAACCTATAGACGCCACGCGCCACTCGGATCCCGCCCAGCGCGTCGCGCCAGGCCACAGCGTCGGCCTTGTCGCCCGGCCTCAGCGATAACGGGTCCGGGGCCTGCGTCCGGCGGCCGACGACGCGATCGATGTGTTCCTCGAAGTTGATGAACGGCTGCTTCACGTACCCTCAAGGATAGGTGACCGCGCACGCCAACGCAATCGGCACTTGGGAGGGGATTCTGGGCACGCCGAAGCCGACCACCAACGGGATGCCCGCCAAGTCACCCGATCACGAAATCACCAAATCAGCGATACCATCCACCCCCATGCCGGTGTCGCCGGCCAACTCCCGGATCGTCTTCGACGCGCTCAAGGCCAACGGCGTCAGGCTGATGTCGGCGCTGCCGGAAACGTGGCTCGTCCACCTGATCCGCCTCGCGGACGATGACCCGGAGGTGACGCTGGTGCGGCTGGCCAAGGAAGAAGAAGGCGTCGGCATCTCGATGGGCGCGCATCTTGCCGGCGTGAAGTCGGCGATGCTGATGCAGAACCACGGCTTCCTCGCCGCGATCAATGGCATCGTCTCGGGTGCGCAGTTGTACCGGGTGCCGTTACTGATGCTGATCAGCGATCGCGGCACGTTCGGCGAGCGTGACCCGTGGCAAACCGAAGGCGGAGCGGTCACCGAATCGGTGCTGGCCGCGCTGCGCATTCCGATGATGCGGCTCAGCGATCCGATCCGGGTCGCATACCAGGTTCACCAGGCGCAAACGCTGGCGCATTCCTCCAACCGCCCGGTCGCGTTGCTGCTCACGCGCGACTTGATGTGGGAGGACGCATGACGCGGCTCGAGGCGCTGCGCGCTGTCTACGGCAGGCTCGAGGGGTGCGCCGTGGTCACGATCATGGGCGCCGTCGCCGCGGAGTTGCAGTCGATCGGCCATCGCCCGAATTTCTTTTACCTGCAGCACGCGATGGGCCTCGCCTCATCGGTCGGCCTTGGCATCGCGCTCAGTAAGCCGGACGTGCCAGTGGTGGTCTTCGACGGCGACGGCTCGGTGCTGATGAATCTCGGCGGGTTGAGCACGCTGGCGCGCTATCGGCCTCCGAACCTCCTGCACGTGGTGTTCGACAACGAATCGCTGCTGTCGGTCGGCGGCTTTCCAACGGCCACCGGCACGTGCACGCGGATCGCCGAGGTCGCGGCAGCGGCGGGGGTACCGCGCAGCGCCTGTGCCACCACGCTGGAGGATTTCGTGACGGAGTTCATCGCGGCGCAGCAGGCGCAGGAGCTCACCACGCTCGTCGCCAAGGTCGACGCGGTCGGACCGGCGGCGTTCGTCACCGACCTCGGCCTCCTTGAAAACCGTTTCCAGTTCCAACGCTACCTTCAGACACGCTGAGGGCCACAGAAGGCACAGATAGCGCAGATGATCACGCCATGATGTCGCCACTCACCGCTCTGATCGCCGATCTGGCAGCGGGCCGGGTCACCGTGATCGATTTGTCGCAGCCGCTTGGCGCCGACACACCAGTCATCGGGTTGCCGCCGATCTTCGCGGCCTCGCCCGGCGTGTCGATCGACGTGATTTCGAGGTACGACGACAAAGGCCCGGCGTGGTACTGGAACACCATCAGCATGGGCGAGCACACCGGCACCCATTTCGACGCGCCGGTGCATTGGATCACCGGCCGCGATCTCCCCAACAACACCACCGACACGATTCCCGCGCGACAGTTCGTGGGACCGGCGTGCGTGATCGACGTGACGGCTGACGTCGCGGCCAACGAAGACTACCTGCTCGATGTGGCCGCGCTGGAACGATGGGAAGCCATGCATGGCCGCATTCCACGCGGCGCGTGGGTGCTGCTCAGGACGGGATGGAGCCGGCGGACAGGCGCGGCGTTCCTGAACGTACGTGACGATGGTCCTCACGGGCCGGGGTTCGATCAGGCGACGTCGAAGCTGCTCGCGGCCGATCGCGACGTGCTGGGCGTGGGCGTTGAAACGATCGGGACCGACGCCGGCCAGGCCGGGCGATTCGATCCGCCGTTCCCGAATCACAACATCATGCACGGCCACGGCAAGCTCGGGCTCGCGAGCCTCTGCAATCTCGATCGACTGCCGCCGACCGGCGCCGTCGTGATCGCGGCGCCGTTGAAGCTGGTTGGCGGTAGCGGTAGTCCTGTGAGGGCGATTGCGTTAGTCTCTGCCTAATCGACGGCCATGACCATCAGCGCCGGTACTCGCATCGGCCCGTACGAAGTGCTCGCGCCGCTGGGGGCGGGTGGCATGGGCGAGGTGTATCGCGCGCGCGACACCAAGCTCAATCGCGACGTCGCAATCAAAGTCCTCTTGCCTGCCGTCGCCAACGACCCTGAACGACTCGCACGGTTCGATCGTGAGGCGCAGGTGCTGGCGTCCCTTGATCACCCAAACATCGCGAAGATTCACGGGTTGGAAGATTCGGCTGGCGTGCGTGCGCTAGTGATGGAGTTGGTCGAGGGACCGACGCTGGCCGAACG
>JALDXK010000370.1:0-6282 GCA_032155105.1 Acidobacteriota bacterium | reverse complement strand
GCGCTGAGCGGCAAGAGCCGCGAGCTGGATCAGCTGACCTTCACCTTCAACGCCTTGATGGCCTCTGTGGCCGCCGCGGAAGCCGACGCCGAAGCCACCTACCTGGGCGCCGTCCGCGCATTGGCCGCCGCGCTCGACGCGCGCGATCCGTATACCGCGGGTCATTCCGAACGCGTCAGCCGCTTTGCGGTGGCCGTGGGCGAGGAGATGAGACTCGATCCCGACGCCATCGAGACGCTGCGCCTTGGTGCGCTGCTGCACGACATCGGCAAGATCGGCGTGCCGGACGAAGTGCTCCGCAAGCCGGGCGTGTTGAGCGCCGCTGAGTTCGAGGCGATTAAGATGCATCCGACTGCGGGGGCGCGCATCCTCGGGAGCATTCCATTTCTCGCGCCGCACATTCCGATCGTCGAGCTGCACCACGAGCGGCCCGACGGCCTCGGGTATCCGTACGGACTGCGCGGCGACGAGATCCCGCTGTTTGCGCGCATCGTCCATGTGGCCGATGCGTTCGACGCCATGACCAGCGCGCGTGCCTATCGATCGGGCCGCATTCCGGTTGAAGCCATCAGCGAGCTGCGCAAGCTGGTCGGCACCGACTTCGACGGTGCGTCGGTCGAGGCGCTGGTCGCGGCGCTGCCGCGGATCGTGGCGGCCGGCGAACCGGTCAATCCGATGCTGTACCAATGGGCCGCGCAACGCGCCAGGACGGCATGACGCACCGACGACACGCGCGGCGTGGTGGCGGGATGGGTGTGCTGTTGGTGGCCATCCTGCTGGTGCCGGCCGTGTCGCGTGCGCAGGAGCCGCGCGTCGCGCTCGATGTGGTCGCCGCCGCCGACGCCGACGCGGGATCGCAGGTCACGCGTAAACCGACCGGATGGTTCGACATGTTCGCCGCGGTGCGCATGGCCGACGGTCTCGATCTGCGGATGCGGCCGGTGGTGTTCCGCCGCTCGTTCAGCGGCGACTGGGACACCCAGGTCTACGAGCTGGCCCTGCGCTACGAGCGGCCGGGCGATCTCGGCGTGCGCGTGGATGCCGGGCAGTTTCCCTCGCCGATCGGGTTGAGCATCCTCGAGAACCGGCCCGACCAGAATCCAGTGGTCTCGCCGCACTCCACGCTGTACCTGCCGATCCCGCGCTACGAACCGGGCACGCCCACCACGTTCCTGCTTGCCGCGTCGTATCCCCTGGGGGCGAAGGTGACGCTATCGGGCCAGCGCTGGGATGCGCGGGCGGCCATCACCGACAGCTCGCCGGTTCGCGGGCGGGCATTCTTCGGCGACGACAAGCCACCGCGCATGGCGAACGTAATGGCCGGCGCCGGATTCACGCCGCACATCGGCCTGCGCCTCGGCGGCGCAGTTGGCTATGGCGCCTACGCCGACGAATCAGAAGTGCAAGACCAGAGCCGCGGTGATCGCGCGGCGTCGATCGTCCAGGTCGAAGGCGAGTGGTCCTTCGGCTACACCCGCATTGCCGGCGAGTGGCTGTGGACCGAGCGTGAACTGGCGCTGGTGGACGCGCGGGTGGATGGCGGCTGGATCGAAGCGGTGCAGACGCTCAGCGCGCGGACATTCGTGGCCGGCCGCTACGACGAGCAGTGGACGAGGTGGCTGAGCACGGCGGACGACCTGGCACGCGCCGAACCGTACCGCCGCGCGGAGGTGGCGATCGGCTACCGCGTGACGCCCGAGATCACGCTCCGCGGCAGCTTCATGACCCGGAAGGGGTACGTCGTCGGCTTCTGGGACGATCAGTTTCTGGCATCGATCGTCTATGCCAGGAAACTGATGTAGATGCGTGTCGATCTCAGAAAGCGACCCGGTTTCCGGCGATCCACACCTGCTCGATTGACCGCATGTTCCGGATGTTCTGGAGCGGGTTCGCGCCGAGGATCAGGATGTCGGCCGCGGCGCCTGGCGCCAGCGTGCCGAACGCGCCGGCCTTCTTGTGGCACCGCGCGGCGTCGCCGGTGGCCGAGACCAGCGCCTGCATCGGCGTCAGCCCAGCCTCCACCATCATCTCCAGCTCGAGGTGCTCGAAGAATCCCTGGAAGCGCGCCGGCGGTCCGGTGTCGGTGCCGAACGCGATGCGCACGCCCTTATCGGCGAGCGTCTTGAGGTTCTTCTTCGCCACTTCGAGGCCGACCTTGTATTGCTGGCCCGCCTTCCATCCCGTGCTGTTGCGGACCTGTTCGTGCCGCTTCGGATCCTTCAGCTGGGCGGGAATGTCCTTGTCGACGCCTTTCGTGAAGAACGGATCGTCGACCCACGGCGGGGCGGTGTCGTAGATGAACGTCGAGATCTCACGCGTCAGCGTCGGGGAGTAACACACGTCGCGCGACTTCAGCTCGTTGATGAATTGATCGTCGACCGCGGTATCGCGCACGCTGTGCGCGATCATGTCGGCGCCTGCCAGCAGCGTCGCCTTCGCATCGGCGAGCCAGTAGATGTGGACCGCCACCGGCAGCTTGCGCGCGTGCGCCTGCTCGATCACCGCGCGCCACGCCGGCTCGGGCATCTTGCGCGAGGCGCCGAGGTTGTCGTCGACGCGGATCTTGATCAGGTCCGGCTTCATGTCGGCGACCTTGTTGGTCATCGCGCGCGCCGCCTCCGGCGTGTCGCCGCCAACCACCGGTCCGGCCACATACAGCCGGGCGCGATCGGTGGCCGGCTCGTTGCGCAGCTCGAACCCGGCGGCCTGGTCGTCGCCGAGGCTGAAGACGGTGGTGACGCCGTACTGCGCGTAGGTGCGCAGCTGCCGGGTCAGGTTCGCGCGCGTGTACGAGGCCGGATCGCTGCGCAGCCCCGTGGTGGCGGCGACGTGCCCGTGCGCGTTGATCAAGCCGGGCAGCAGCGTCTTGCCCGTGACGTCCACGCGCGTGGCGCCGGCCGGTACGGGCGTGGTGGCGGGACCCACCGCGGTAATCGTGCCGCCGTTCACGATCACGGTACCGTTCTCGATCACCTTGCCGGTGCCGTCGATCAGCCGGCCGCCCACAAAGGCCGTGGTCTGCGCCTCGGCGCCGGAGGCGGCGACGAGCAGTGCGAAGAGGATTCCCATGGTGCGCATGCGGCGTAGCTTACCCCATCGAGTGCGATACCATCTCGGGATGGCTTCGCTGCAGGTGCTGGTAGCCGATGACGAGCCCGTGTCGCGCACGGTCGTCGGCGCGATGCTGAAGAAAAACGGCTACGCCGTCAGCTTCGCGCCCGACGGTGCCGAGGCCTGGGACGTGTTGAACGGGCCGAACCCGCCCTCGCTCGCGCTACTGGACTGGGAGATGCCCGGCTTGCAGGGCCCCGAGATCGTCGAGCGCATCCGTAACAAGCAGGACCAGACGCCGACGTACGTGATCCTGCTCACGTCGCGCGATTCGCTGGCGGATATCGTCAGCGGCCTGCGCGCCGGCGCGGACGACTACGTGACCAAGCCGGCGAACGAAGACGAGCTGATCGCGCGTGTCAATGTCGGCGCGCGCGTGGTACGGCTGCAACTGGCGCTGGCCGATCGGGTGCGCAGCCTCGAAGAAGCGCTCGCCAACGTCAAGACCCTGCAGACCCTGTTGCCGATGTGCGCGTATTGCAAGTCGGTCCGCAACGACCAGAACTACTGGGAGAAGGTTGAGACCTACTTCACGCAGCACTCGGGAGTGTCATTCACGCACAGCTACTGCCCGAGCTGCTACGACCGCTTCGTGTTGCCGCAGCTGGAGGCGATCGAGAACAAGCGCAACCGCTGATGACCAATCCCGACGTGCTCGATCCGGCGGTGATTGAGAGCCTGCGACAGCTGACGCCTCCGGGGGAGGCCGACGTGCTGGCCGAGGTGCTGCGGCTGTTTCTCGACGAAGTGCCGCGCCGCATGGAGCGCTTGTCGGAGTCGTGCCGCGACGGCAACGCGCTCGAGCTGCAGCGCGCGGCGCATTCCCTCAAGGGCAGTTCCGGCAACATCGGCGCCCGGGGGATGCACGACCTCTGCCGGCAGCTCGACGAGCGTGGGAAAGCCGGCGACATCAACGGCGCGCGGCACCTGATCGGGGCGCTGGCCGCCGAATACGCCAGTGTCGAAGTTGAGATCAGGCGGCTCCTGCAAAGCGCCTGAGGCGTCGGACCATTCAGGTACAATCAGAAGGCGAGCCTGCAGGCTCATCGAGACAACACTAAAGGACTATTCATGATCGCTCAGCGTTATCCAGAACCGTTCATTGCTCCGATGCGGGCCGAACTCTCACGCCTGGGATTCGAGGACCTGCGGACGCCCGACGCCGTTGAGGCGGCCGTCACGCAGCCGGGCACCACCATGGTGGTCGTCAATTCGGTGTGCGGGTGTGCGGCAGGGAAGGCCCGGCCGGGCATTGCGCTCGCGCTCACCAAGGGCAAGCGGCCCGATCACCTGACCACGGTGTTCGCCGGCGCCGACCTCGAAGCCACGGAAACCGCGCGCGGCTACTTTGCCCCGTACGCGCCATCGTCGCCGTCGATTGCGCTGATGAAGGGCGGAAAGCTCGTCTACATGATGGAGCGCCGCGAGATCGAAGGCCGCAGCGCCGACATGATCGCCGCGGAACTGCAGAAGGCGTTTGAGACGCACTGCTGACACAGTCGGCAGTCGAGAGTCGACAGTTAAGAGTTCCAGTCGACAGTTGGCAGTTCAGTCAGCAGTTAAATTGGCAGTTCAGTTCGCGGATGATTCTTATCCGCCGCGTGTGTGCATCTCGAGGTGTGGATCCCGCTTCAGTGCTTGAAGCGGGATCAGCGGCGATCGCTCGCGCAGCGATAGCCGGTTCTCGGCGCCGCGATCGGTGCGCGCGTGCCACACGCTCGTGATCAGGCCCCGTAGCGCCTCGTCACTCACGCCGCCGCGCAACGGCCCGCGCAAGTCGATCCCTCGACTTGCGTAGAGACACAAATACCAGACGCCATCGGCCGTCAGCCGACTGCGGTCGCAGGAGCGGCAGAACGGTTCTGTGGTTGAGGCGATGATGCCGAAGACCGTGCCGTCCGGGAGGCGATAGCGATCGGCCGGCGCAGACGAGTTTTCCAGCAGCGGTTCGACGCTTCCGTAGTGGGCCAAGATCGTCTCGAGTATCTCCTTGCGAGACACCACTTGCGACATCGACCAGGTCGTGGCGCCGCCGACGTCCATGTACTCGATGAACCGGAGCTCCGCACCGCGCGCCTTCGCAAACTCCAATAGTCGAATGATCTCGTCGTCGTTGACCCCGCGAATAATCACGGAATCGATCTTGAAACCAGGAAACGGATCGACAGCGGCATCAATGCCGGCGAGCACGCGTGGCAATTCGTCGAACCGCGCCAGCTTGACGAAACGATCGCGTTGCAGCGTGTCGAGGCTGATCGTCAGGCGATGGAGGCCGGCAGCCTTGAGGTCAGTGACCGCGGGCCTGAGCAGCACCGCATTGGTGGTCATCGCCAGATCGCGAACCGCGCTCTTGCGCGCCAGCCGCTCGATCAGGGTGGGGAGGTCACGGCGAAGCAGCGGCTCGCCGCCCGTCAGGCGCACCTTCTCGACGCCGAGGAACAGAAACTGGTCGACCAGGCGGTCGATTTCCTCGAATTGCAGAATGTCCTCGCGCGGCAGCCAGAGGTAGTCCTCCTCGGGCATGCAGTACTGGCACCTCAGGTTGCACCGGTCGGTGACCGACAACCTCAGGTTTGCGAGAGGCCGACTATGCGCGTCGAGAACAGGCACTTGTACCATCATACCGTCATCGCCGTTTGCCCTCGCGAGCCAGGCGTCTCTCCATGTTCGTGATGACTCTTTCGCTTCGCGTAGCGCGAGCCGCATCTTGTTGAGGAAATCGGCATCCGTCGAGCCGTTGTCCGCCTTCGACCAGGTTGTTCGACGTGCTATCTCCGGCACGGACTAGCTGTCCCCAGACGATCTCGCTCGGATGGCTCATGGGCTGTGGCGGATAGCATAGGTTGATGTTGGTGCTGAATCGAATCGCGCGATCCTGAAGCGCGAGGGTCCGTTTTCTAGCGGCTGAAGGTTCTCTCATGCACCCGAAAGGTGCAAGCGAGACGCCGGGGCGCCGACTGAACTGCTAACTGCCGACTAAGACTCTTAACTGTCGACTGTCGACTGCTGACTGACTCAGCGAGGCGAACGCATGCGCTCCAAGAGTTCGCCGAGTCTGCGAATCTCTTCCCCGTACTTCGCCCAGTCGCCGGCGCGCTGCGCGTCCAACGCGCGCTGGTAGGTGTCGCGCGCCTCGGTCGCCATCCGCTCCAACGCGGCAGCGTCGACGCC
>JALDXK010000369.1:0-6307 GCA_032155105.1 Acidobacteriota bacterium | reverse complement strand
TCACCCAGAACTGCAGCTTCTGGCCGTAGTTGAAGCGGCCGCTCTTGGGCACGCGGTGATCTTCGTTGCGGATGTAGTGCCACATCGCCTTGCGCCAGGCGCGGTCCTCGTCGCCCACGCGCATCACGCGGCTCCAAGAGATCAGCATCCATGTGGCGACGATCGCAAACACGACGCCCACCCACGGGTGCATCGCACGGGCCAGGAACCCGCCCCCAAGCACCGTGGCAATCCAGTAGAACGCAGGACTCCAGAACGCCAGCCCGGTGAGCAACAGGTAGACGTAGCTCACGGCCGCACACGAATGCATCACGCGTTCAGAAAACTTATAGCGCATGGAACCTTCGTTATGAACCCTCGTCGACGCCTTCCTTGTGTTTGCGCCCGTAGCGAATGAAGTGAGCCGCCGCGCCGAAGATCCCCGCCACCATGACGACATTACCGATGGTCTTCAATGCACCTTTCCAGAACGTGACCGCGAGAGGCACCCTGGGATTGGCGGGCAGGCCGTAGAGCTCCGGGCGATCGCCGAACGCGAGGACCGACACCACGGCGGTGCCGCCAACCCCGGGCGGATCGTAGACCGCCGCTTGCGCAAATCCGTCGGCCTTGAGCTGTGCGACGCGATGATTTGCGATCTCCAGCATCGATTCCTTGGTGCCGAATTGCAGGCAGCTCGTCGGACACGCCTTCACGCATGCCGGTTGCAGGCCTACCGACACGCGGTCGACGCACATCGTGCACTTGTAGACACGCTTGGTGTGCTCGGCGAACTTCGGCACGTTGAACGGGCACCCGGTCATGCAATACCCGCAGCCGATGCACTGGTCCTGCTGAAAGTCGACGATGCCGTTGGCGTATTGCACGATCGCGCCGGGAGCGGGGCAGGCGATGAGGCAGCCGGGCTCGGCGCAGTGCATGCACTGGTCCTTCCGCATCAGCCAGTGGAATCCCTTTTCGGAATCGTGCTCGCTGAAGCGGATCAGGTTCCAGAAATTCGACGTCATGTCGGGCATCGTTTGGTACGAGCCCATCTGCACCGTCGTTTCGGGTGGCAGGTCGTTCCACTCCTGGCAGGCCACCTCGCAGGCCTTGCAGCCGATGCACGTCGAGGTGTCGACGAGCTTCGTCACCGTCGGCTGCAGGCGGATACCCGCGGCTGGCGGACTGGCGGACGCGCGAATGATGTCGAGCGTCGCCCCCATCACACTTTTTCCAGTTTGACGAGGAAGCCCTTGTATTCCGGCGCGAACGAATTCGGGTCGACGATTGTCGGCGTGACGAGGTTGGCGAGCGCGCCCTGCTGCTTGCCGCGGCCGAGGAAGCCCCAGTGAATCGGGAAGCCGATCTGATAGGTGGTCTTGCCGGCGACTTGCATCGGCTTGATGCGACGCGTGACCATGGCGCGGCCTTCGACGTGCCCGCGCGCCGACGACACGCGCACCATATCGCCGTTGGCGATCCCCTTCTCGGCGGCGAGCTGCTCGGGAATCTCGACGAAGAACTCCGGTTGCAGCTGCGTGTTGTAGGCGTTGTGCTTGGTCCAGTAGTGGAAGTGTTCGGTGAGTCGGTAGGTCGTGCAGACGATCGGGTACTCGTCCGCCGTCCCGAGCACGTCGTATTCGGTCGTGAACTTCTTCACCGCCGGGTTCGAGCTCTGCGAGGGATGCAGCGGATTGGCCACCGGAGACTCGACCGGTTCGTAGTGCTCGGACCACGGGCCGTCCACGAACTGGCCCGGCACGAACAGGCGCGCCACGCCCTCCGGCAACATCATGAACGCGCCGAGCCCGGCAGACGGCGGGCTGTCGACGGTGATGTCCGGCACGTCGCCGGCCCATCGCGATCCGGTCCAGGCGATCGACGGCCGCGACGGGTCCCACGGACGCCCTTCAGCATCAGCGGAGCAGCGGTTGTACAGGATGCGACGGTTGGCCGGCCAGCTGAAGGCCCAGTCGGAGTAGCGTCCGACGCCGCTCGGATCGGCTGCCGATCGCCGCTGGGCGAGATTGCCGGCATCCGTGTACATCCCGATGTACAGCCAGTTGCCCGACAGCGTCGAGCCGTCGGCGCGCGTATCGGCGAACCGCGCCAGCTGCTGGCCCGCGCGGACGACAACGTTCCCGCTCGGGTCGCGCACGTCGCCGATCGCCCAGCCGTTGATCTCCTTCGCCACCTCGTCGAGCGCGGGCTGCGACGGATTCGAATACCACCAGTTCAAGTGCTGCACCGGTTCCGAGAGCCGGCCGCCCTCGCGCGCATACAAATCGCGCACCTTGAGGAAGATCCGCGCGATGATCTCCTGGTCCGGCTTGGCCTCGCCCGGCGGATCCACCGCCTTCCACTTCCACTGAATCCAGCGTGCGGAGTTGACGAACGATCCGTCCTTCTCCGCGAAGTTCGCCGCCGGCAGCAGGAAGACCTCGGTCTGGACGTCTTCCGGTTTCTTGCCGACGAGCGCCTGGATGTCGTCGCGCCAGAACGCCGCGGTCTCCTGCTCGAAGTTCTCCGCCACGACCAACCATTTCAGCTTCGACAGCCCGGCCACGGCCTTCCGTGAGTGCGGGCCGTTGCTCACCGGGTTCATGCCGAAGCTGAAGAACCCCTCCATCCGGCCGGCGTACATGTGATCGAACATGTAGGCCCAGCTCCAGTTCTCGTCGGCGCCCGCGTCGTTCTGTGGCAGCCGCGGATGAAGTTGGTACGCGAAGCCGTTGTCGCGCGTCGCGTGGTCGCCGTAATACGCCTTCAGCTGGCTGACCGTGAAGCGATCGGTGTTCGACCAGAAGTTGGTGGATGTTGCACTGAGCGGCTTCGGCGTCACGGCGGTCACGAATGCGTCGAGCGTGTCGTGTTGGGCCTTCGGGATCGGGATGTAGCCCGGCAGGTTGTGATACGCCATGCCGCAGTCGGTGCCGCCCTGGATGTTGGCGTGGCCGCGCAGCGCGTTCAGCCCGCCGCCGGCGCGCCCGATGTTCCCCAGCAGCAATTGCAGCATCCCCGCCGCATGGATCAACTGCACCGAGTGGCTGTGATGCGTCCATCCCAGCGCGTACATGATCGTGCCGGCGCGGTCGGCGGTATGCGTCGAGGTAATCAGGTCGGCGGCCTTGAGGAAATCCTCGGCCGTGCAGCCGCAAATGTTCGCGACGGCCTCCGGCGTATACCGGGAGTAGAACGTCTTCATCACCTGGAATACCGATCGCGGATGCTGCATCGACGGATCGGTGCGCGCGAAGCCGCGCCCGTCGAGCTCGTAGCCCCAGCTCGAGGTGTCGGTGTACGACTTGCTCGCCTCGTTCCAGCCAGAGAACACGCCCTTCTCCGCATCGAACGCGTAGGTGTCGTTCAGGAGATACGTCGCGTTCGTGAACGCGCGCACGTAATCGGCGTGGAAGCGGTTGCGCGACAGCGCGTGATGAATCAGGCCGCCGAGAAACGCGATGTCGGTGCCGACGCGGATCTGCACGAACGCGTCCGCGACCGCCGCGGTGCGATTGAACCGCGGATCGATGCAAATGAGCTTCGCGTTCCGGTTGCGCTTGGCTTCCATGACGAAGCGGAAGCCAACCGGATGATTCTCAGCAGGGTTGCCGCCCATGGCCAGCACGACGTCCGCGTTGCGGATGTCGGTCCAGCCGTTGGTCATCGCTCCTCGTCCGAACGTGGCGGCCAGACTGGCCACCGTGGGGCCGTGTCATATCCGGGCCTGTTGCTCGATGGGAATCACGCCGAGACCGGCGCGGAACGCCTTCACCAGGAGGTAGTTGACCTCATTGGTGTCGGTGCAGCCGCCGATCACGCCAACGGCCGTCAGCGCGTTGATGGCGCGCCCCTTCGCGTCGCGCTCGATCAGGTGCGTGTCGCGCGCCGTCTTCACGAGCCGCGCGATCCGATCGATCGCCCAGTCCCACGGCTTCTCTTCCCACGCGCTGCTCCCCGGCGCGCGGTACTTCACCGTCGTCAAACGGCGGTCGTTGACGATGTTCTGCTTGAGGGTGATGCCCTTGGGGCAGAGCGCGCCCTGGTTGATCGGATGATCGGGGTCGCCCTCGACGTGGACCACGGTCGGCGTGACGTTACGCGACTTGTCGCCGAGCGTGTGGATGATGACGCCGCAGCTGACCGAGCAATACGGGCACGTCGATCGCGTTTCGGTGGTGCGCGCAATCTTCAGCTCGCGCACCTGGGCGAGCGCTGGGGTGAGATCGAAGCCCAGTACCGACAGGGCGATCCCGCCGGTGGTCGCGTTGCGGATGAACTCGCGACGGGTCGTCGCCATGCCAGCCACAGATTAGACGCAGATTAGACACCGATCAATCAGTGTTTAATCGGTGTCTAATCGGTGGCCTACCACCCTACGCGCAGGCCTGTTACCCAGGACGTGCCGCTGTAAGCACCGCCGTCCTCGGCCCGATCCTGCATGTCCGCAAACTGCAGGCCGCTCTGCAGTTTCAAGCGGTGACCGTAGAAGGAGTAATTCACGCCCAGGTACCCCTCGTTGTACTCGTCGCCGCGTCCGCTGACGATGCGGCTCTCGTAGGTTGCGAGCAGCAGCCCGTTGGTACCGGCGTCGAGGAAGGTATAGCGGGCGACGAGCTGGAGACTACCGGTGAGATTGAGAAACGGCATCGCCATGATGCCCCAGGCGTTGCGCTGGCCGAGATAGCCGATGCCCTTGGTGACATCACCGCGGAAGCCCCAGCGTCCGTCTTCCAGCCTGATGTGCGCCGACATGACGTGCTCGTACCGGCGCGTGAACGTGTTGTCGACATCAGGGTGCTGATAAATGTAGTTGGCTGCGACCGTCGCCTCCCGCATGCCGGCCGGTGTCGCGAAGTCGTAACCCAGCACGCCGAGCGTGAACAGACCGCCGTTGAACTCACCGAGTTCCCGGTTGGCTTCGCCGGCCGAATAGAGAGCAAGGCGATAGTTCCAGGGCGAGACGCGGCCCGATACGCTCACGCCGGGTGCATACTCCTGCGGGAACCAGAGGTTGTTGGCGAGGTTGCTGCGATCGATCGTGAGCAGTTCCCGCGACGAGGTCGAGCCCTCGTTCGTGAACGGCACGCTGTGTTTACCGACGGTCAGCGTCAGTTTCGGGTTCGGCGCCCACGCCACGTAAGCGTCGGTCAAACGCTGATAGGTTGGGTCCTGCTCCTGCGGATTGAGCTCGACTTCGGTGTGCACCGTGAACGTGCGGAACAGCGTGATGCGAGGGCCCAGGCGCAGCCGCCTGACGTTCCACTCTGAGTGATCGCCCTGATCGGCATCCAGCGAGGCGTAGTCGAAGTGGAAGCGGCCCGTGAACGCGATCCGCTGGACGACGCGATTGTTCTTGTCGTTGTACAGGTCGGCGTATTTCCAGATCTCGTCGTAGATCGAGGGTTGCTTGTCTGTCGGCTGAGATGCAGTTTGCGCCTGGGCCCTCGGCGCCCACGCCAGGAAAACAAGGAATAGGGGAATCGCTAACAAACGATGCATGAGCTGAGGCTACGAGGCGAAGGTTTTACACATGTTTCTGTAATGTGAATTCTATGTAACAACCGCGTGTCGGCTGCTTACGATCGGGATCTGACGGAGGCGCGTCGACTCAATACCCAATACAGGGCGATCGACGCGGCCAGTGCCGGGATCGTGGCGCCGATCGGCGCGGCGAGTTGGTAGACGACGAAGCCGGCCAGCCATGCGACTACGCCCGGCACGACGATCGCCGGTAGTCGATCGGTGTCGTAGACCGCGCTTATATCAAGCGGCCGTTTCAACAGTGCAAAGTGCGCGAGGAAGACGCCCCCAACGGGCACCAGCACCGAGCCGATGATGACCATCAGGTTGGCGAACTCCGTGAGCCATCCTGACGACATCAAGCCGAGCGCGGTGCCGATCAACCCGATCACCCACACGGACCGTGTGCCCGTGGAGCGCCGCCACAGGGTCCGCCAGGCGAGCGATGACAGGTAGATGTTGACGAAGTTCGTGGTGACGGTGGCGAGTGCGACCAGCGCCGCGGTCCACCAGCCCACGCCCGCCGCGGCGAGCATGGTCCCGGGATCATCGCTGCCGGCGATGCGCGCGAGGGTCCAGCCGACCGGCATCAACCACAACGCCGGCAGGGCCAACCCGGCGAATACGGCGCTCGAAGCGGCACGCGCCGAGCGTGTGTAGCGAGAGTAATCGGCGAACATCAACAGCCACGACACCTGGTAGCCGATCACGACATCGAGTCCCCATAACAGCGGGGGTGGCGACGAACCTAGTAGTTGAAGCGACGGACCTAAAGGTTCGTCGCCGCCTGAAAAGCCCTGCA
>JALDXK010000368.1:0-6354 GCA_032155105.1 Acidobacteriota bacterium | reverse complement strand
CGATCTGGAATCTGCTGGGCAAGTACGCGCGCTGGCTCACGACCGCGCCGCGCGGCAGTGATGCGGCGGTGGTGAGGCCCGTGACAGCTGGACCGTTGCTGGTGCTCACCGAGCACGGAACCGGCCAGGAGGCGGCCTTCTCGGATCCGCTCCAGCCGGGCGATCGGCTGTTGATCTTTGGCAGCGCGCCGGCACCGGACGTCGCGCGCATCGAGGACGCCGAGCGGCGCGCCCGGGCGCTCGCGGCAGCGTCGCCGAACGAACTCATTGCCGCGCCGGCCACGAACTACCGGCGCTGGGTGAACTTTTCCTGGCAGGTGATCGAAGCCGGCGGCCAGCGGAACGCGCAGTCGTGGACCACCCTCGAGGCCGCGCGCTTGAAGGCGCTGGTGGACCGCGCGCACGGCCTCGGTTACATGATTCGCTTCTACACCCTGAACGGGCACGAAGTAACCACGCATCCGGAATGGACCGCGAGCTACAACTTCGGGTCCCTCGACGCGGTGCACCAACGTTGGCGCGCCGCCATCGCTGCCGGCGTCGATCTGATCGCTACCGATCAGTACGAGGTGCTGGCCGGGCTCTTACGAACCGCCCGCTGACAGCGAGCAGGGCGGCGCCGGCGACAACCGCGGTCCAGTAGAGCGTCTTGCTCCACGGATAAATCGGATACGCCTCGGCGACGCTGACGAAATCGCGGGTGGCGTCGGCGCGTGCCTGCGCATCGGCGCGGTGCTCCGGCGGCCAGCGCGTGCCGGTCGGCGACGCGTAGGTCGGGATGTCGAGCACCGGCGTGAAGAAGCGCTCGAGCACCAGGTTCTCGTGCCAGGCCCCGGTCACGTCGCCCTCATCCCACAGCCGGTTCCGCTCGCGCACGTGCCAGAACGCCTCGTCCAGATACTGATCCTCGCGTGAGAAGCGTGGAATGCCGATCGGCGGTTCGATGACCCAACGGGTCGCGCGGTCACGTTTCAGCGCGTCGAGTTCCGCCACGGAGTGGCGCGACGCAAAGCGGCCGACGCCGTCGATGCGATGATGGTGCCCGACGTGAACGACGCCGACGAAGCCGCCGAAGACCAGCACGACGACGGCGGCGGCGAGGCCCATGCGCTGCCATCCCTCGGCGCTCACGCGGCGCGTGAACGCGGGAGGCGGTTCGAGCGCCACGGCGAACATCACGCCGCACACGATCGCGGTGAGGTTGAGAAACACGTCGTGCATCTCCCCCACCCGGTACGGGATGAACCATTGCAGCCATTCGTCGAGGGTGCCGACCACGAAGGCGGAGAGGATGGGCACCACCAGCGCGGACGGGTCGCCGACCCGGCGCCAGACGCGATAGAACAGTACCGCGATCATGCCGTAGGTGACGAAGTGGACGCGTTCGACGGCGTCGATCTCGGGCACGCCGGTGGAATTGACCTGGACGTAGAGGGCACCGGCCATGCAGGCGCCGGCCATGATCAGCAGCCGGACGGCGCGGCGTTCGCGGATGCGGACGAAGGCCGTGCTGATGGCGCCAAGAATCGCGCCGCCGACCGCCACGCCCAGCAGCAGCACATACGCACGCGTCGATAGGGACGATCGCAGCACTGCCTGTAGTCGCCCCATGAAGGGCGCTGCCAGGACCACGGCGGCCGACGCGGCGCAGGCGATGAGTAGGCGCATGACGGTCTCGGTGTCGATCAGCCGAAGCTCCGGAGGAGCGGAGGCAGGCCGCTCCCACCAGGCGGACAGGATACAATCCCCGGCGAATGTCCCGCTCCCGCGGCCTGGCCGCGCTCGTCGTCCTCTATCTCTTCATCGCCTACGTCGTTCCGATCCCCGCGGGCATCACGCCGCAAGGGTGGCGGCAGACTGCGATCTTCATCTGCGTGATCGCCGGCATGGTGACGGAGCCGATCCACGCCTCGGCGCTGGTGCTGGTCGGCCTCACGGCGATGGGCGCCAACGGCACGCCGATACGCGAGGTGCTCGGCGGCTATGCCGAGCCGTCGGTGTGGCTGGTGCTGGTCGCGATGCTGATCGCGAAAATGATGCTCGACTGCGGCCTGGCCCGCCGCATCGCCCTGCTGTTCGTGCGCGCGGTGGGCAAGACCTCGCTCGGCGTCGCCTACGCGTTGCAGATGACTGACGTCACGCTGGCGTCGGGCGTGCCCTCGATCACCGCCCGCAGCGCCGGCATGGTGCTGCCGATCGGGCGGAGCATCGCCGAGTTGTTCGACTCGCATCCGAACGACCCGTCGCGACGGCGGCTTGGCGCGTTCCTGGTCGCAGCCATGTACCAAGGCTCGGCGGTGGCCTGCGCGATGTTCATCACCGGGCAAGCGAGCAACCTCCTCGGCGCCAACCTCGCGCTCAAGCTGGTCAACGTCGAAGTGACCGCACCCAGCTGGTTCGCCGCCGCCATCGTCCCCGGCCTGATCTCGTGCCTGGTCGTGCCGTGGATCACCTATCGGATCCTGCGTCCCGAGGTCACCTACACACCGGAGGCCCCGACCTTCGCGCGTGCCGAGCTGCTGAAGATGGGCCCGCTCACCCGCCCCGAGTGGATCACGATGCTGGTGTTCGCCACCGTCGGCCTGCTGTGGCTCACCACGGTGTGGCACCGGCTCGACGTCACGCTGGTGGCGTTTGCGGGCATCGCGGTGCTGCTCGTGACGGGCACCATGACGTGGCAAACGGCCGCCGCCGAACGGTCGGCCTGGGACGTGTTCATCTGGTACGGCGGCATGCTGCGCATGGGCGAGCTGCTCAACAACACCGGCTCGACCCGCGTCCTCGCCGAGAACGTCGGCGCGATGTTCGCGGGCATCCCGTGGCAGGTGGTGCTGGTGGCGATCCTGCTGATCTTCTTCTACGCGCACTACTTTTTCGCCAGCATCACCGCTCACATGCTCGCGATGTTTCCACCCTTCGTCGCGGTGCTGATCGGCATCGGCGTGCCGCCACAACTGGCGGTCTTCAGCCTGCTGTGCCTGGCCAACCTCACCGCGGGCCTCACCCACTACGGCACCACGACCGGGCCCATCCTGTTCGGCGTCGGCTACGTCACGCGCGGCGAATGGTGGCGGGTCGGCTTCTACGTGTCGGTCGCCAACATGCTGATTTGGCTGACGATCGGCTTCGCCTGGTGGAAATTTCTGGGATTCTGGTAAGCGGCTTCGTCCCGCTCAGAAGGTCGCGCGGAACCCAAGTTGTATGATCCGCGGGTCGTAGGTCGCGGTGATCGTGCCGTACGCCCCCGCGCTGCGATTCCCGTTCGGCGCACGGAAATTCGTGCGGTTGAGCAGGTTGAAGGCTTCGGCGCGGAACTCGAAGCTGCCGTTCGACGTCCACGGCATCTCGAACCGCTTGGAGGCCACCATGTCCACCGTCCAGCGCAGCGGACCGCGCACGCTGTTCCGCTCCGCGTTGCCAAACGGCTGGCTCGGATCGGTCGGCGCAATGACCGTGGTGCGGCTCAGCCAGTTGTTGATCGTCCGCTCGCCCTCCGGCACTAGCGGATCCCCGTTCACGTTCGGCCGGTAGTTGTTGGCGCCGCGGAAGTCCTGCTGGATGCTCGACACCTGATGCGCCGCGCTCGCCGTGTAGGTGAGCGTCACCATTTCGCCCGGCGCCACCGTGTTGATGCCGGCGAGCATCCAGCCGCCCAGCAGCGCTTCGGTGAAGGCGTTCGCGTCGGTCATGTAGCGGCGGCCGCGGCCGAACGGCAGGTCGATCACGAAGCTCGTCGTGCTGTTGTAGGGCTCGTGGTACGCGGAGTAGCCGAAATCGGCCTCGAGGTTGTTGAAGTCCTGCGGCGCCGGGAAATTGCCGTTCGGATTCTCCAGCGAGCCGGCGCCGTTGTCTTTCGTCTCCGACAGCGTCAGCGAGCTGAGCAGCGTCATGTCGCGGCCGAGGCGCCAGTCGAACTTGGTCTGGAACGCGTGATAGCGCGACTTGCCGCCATTGAATGAGTACGTGATGTCGGCGAACTCCTGGATCGGCCGTCGCGACTGCAAGGACAACGTACCCGCGGCGTTGTTCGGCGCGGCCTGGTTGTAGTTGGCGAACAGCAGCATGCCGTCGGCCCTGTTGCCGACATAGGCGAGGTCGAGCAACGCGCCCGTCCACACCTCACGCTGCACGGAGGCAAACCAGCTGTGCACGTCGGTCGAGCGGTAATCGCTCGGCATGTAGGTGATGTTCGCCGTCAGCGGGTTGAAGCGCGACGGATCGGTGAGGCCTTCCGGGTAGCCCTGCTCCGTGCGGCGGAAGTTTGCGTCGGCCAGCGTCTGCGTGACTACAGCGTTGATCACCTGCGGGCCGTTGATTGGCAGCACGTTGGCGCCGCCGGCGCGGTGGAAGTGCACGTAGCTCATGCCATAGCCGGCGCGAATCACGGTGCGGTCCGCCGGTTCGAAGGCGAAGCCGAGACGCGGGCCGAAGTTGTTGCGATCCGGCTTGATGGTCGACCGTTCCTCGAGCGAACCGTCCCGCGCCATCACCATGGTGCGCGTATCGGGATCCCAGTTCGACAACACGTTGTTCGCCTCGGTCCACGGCGTCGCGTACTCGTAACGCAGTCCGGCATTGATCGTCAGGCTGTCGTTCACGCGCCAGTCGTCCTGCAGGTAGAGGAAATGCATGTTCTGCTGAAGCTCGGCGACGAGGATGTTGCTGAGCGCGTAGGTCGATCGCGCGCCGAACATGAAATCGGCGAGGTTGTAGAGATTATTCGAGGCGGTGATGCCGGCCGGGCGCGAGAACTGCCCGGTGTACGAATCGCGGCCATAGAGCGGGTTCACGTCCTGCACTTCGGTGAGGACGCGCTGGAACTCGTAGCCGCTCTTCAGTGAGTGACGGCCGCGCAGCCACGAGTAGTTCACCTTCGGATTGAACACGGTCGGGTACTGCCATTGCGGGTTCGTGGCCTGCCGGCCCAGGTCCGAGTAGCCGGTAATGAGCTGCGTCGGCAGTCCCGCGGCCACACGCGGGTCGCTCGGCAGGCCGGTGATGCCGTACACCTGGTCCGCAGGAAGCTGGCCATCGACGAGCGCGAACGGATTCTTCCCCGCTTTGGTGTTCGACCAGCCGAACCGCATTTCCAGCAGCGACGAGCTCGACGGCACGTAGGTGACGCCGCCCGAAAACTGCTTGTTGCTGACGTAGGTCTCGGCATTGCCGGCGCCGCCGGATGGCCCGGAAATGGTCGGATTGTCGAAGATGTCCGCATCACGCCAGCCGACGCGGCCGAACGCCGACAGCCGCGGGTTGATCTGGATGTCCATCTTGCCGCCGGCCTTCGGCGTCGAGTTGGTGAATTCCTGCAGGATCGACAGGTTGTTGGTGGCCGCGCTCGTCGACGGCTGCGGCAGATCGTTCAAGACCTGGCGTGCGAACGCCGTCATCGGAATCGGCGTGCCGGCCGGATAGACCTGGCCGGTAAACGGATTCCGCACGTCCACCGCTAGCACGCCCGTGCGCTGGGCCAGCGTCGGGATCGTCGAGATCGCCGTCTGGCTGCGCGTTTGGTCGAACATCTCCATGTCGGCGAAGAAGAACGCCCTGTTCTTGACGATCGGTCCGCCGAACACGCCGCCGTACTGATCGCGATCGAAGCCGGGCTTCACGCCGGTGCTCGGGCGGAAGAAGCCGGTGGCGTTCATCTCGGTCCGGCGCATGAACTCCCACACCGAGCCGCGATAGGTATTGGTGCCGCTCGCATAGGCGACGTTGATCGTCGCGCCCGCCGAACGCCCGTACTCCGCGCTCATGTTGTTGGTCACGACCTTGAATTCGCCGATCGCATCCGGCGCCGGCTGCATCACCTGGTTGGAGAAGCCCTGGTTGCTGGTGCCGTACGCGTTGTTGTCGACGCCGTCGATCATGAAGTTGTTGAACGTCGAGCGCAGCCCGTTGACGTTGAACGAGCCTTCTCGCGGCGTGAAGCCGCCGGTGTTGAGCGCCGACAGGCGCACGCCCGGTGAGAGCAGGGCCAGCGCGGAATACTCGCGGCCGTTCAGCGGTAGCGCCTGCGTCTGCTCGGCTGTGATCACCTGGCTGCGATCGCTCGAATCGGTCTGCAGCAGGATCGCGCTCGAGCTGACCGTGACCGTTTCCGTCAGCTGGCCCACCGCCATGCTGAGGTCAACGCGCTGGCGCGCGCCGACGGTGACCTGCACGTTGTCGACCACCGCGATCGAGAAGCCGGTCTTCTCGGCGGTGACCACGTAGCTGCCGATACGCACCGTGAAGAATTCGTAATTGCCGTTGGCGTCGCTGATGCGATCGAGCGAGACGCCGGTCTGGGTATTGGTCAGCGTGACCTTGGCCCCGACCGCGTCCCGGCTGCCCCGGCTCCCCTGCAGG
>JALDXK010000367.1:0-6360 GCA_032155105.1 Acidobacteriota bacterium | reverse complement strand
GCACTGTGCGACGCAATGTCGGAGCGCTACCAGTTCGGCCTCGTCAAAGTCACACCCTCGCATCTCGGCGTTCTCGAAGAAGAACTTGGCCGACAGCCCGCCTGGTCGCGGCCACGCGCGCTCGTGCTCGGCGGCGAGGCGCTGCACGACGCGGCCCTGCAGTTCTGGCACACGCACGCGCCGACAACCCGCATCTTCAACGAGTATGGGCCGACAGAGGCCGCCGTCGGCTGCTGTGTGTTCGAGGTCCCGGCCGCCGCCGCGGGTGATGCGACGCCCATCGGCCGCCCGATCTGGAACTCGTGCGTCTATGTGCTCGATGGCGAACTGGAACCGGTCGCGATCGGATCGCCCGGTGAGCTCTACGTCGGCGGCGCGGGACTCGCCCGCGGATATGTTGGCCAACCCCGATTGACCGCGGAACTGTTCGTGCCCGATCCCTTCAGCAGCCAGCCGGGCGCGCGTCTCTATCGCACCGGTGACCTCGTCCGGTATCGCGCCGACGGCTGCCTGGAGTACATCGGCCGGCGTGATGCGCAGGTCAAGGTGCGCGGACATCGGGTCGAACTGGGCGAAATCGAATCCGTGATGCGCACGCACCCGCGCGTGCGCGACGTGGCGGTCATGCTGGAAGACAGCGAGCGCGGGCACTCCCGGTTGATCGGATATGTCGCGGCTTCGACCGGCGAGGCGCTCGATCTGGAGGCACTGAGGCGGCACGCGCGGCAGTGGCTGCCCGAGCTGATGGTGCCGGCGGGATGGGTCGTGCTGGATGTCCTGCCGCTCAGCCCCCACGGCAAGATCGATCGCGCGCAGCTCCGGCGCCTCGCGGTGAACGCCACTGACGCGCCGGCGGCGAGCGCCGCGATGGCGGCGACGCCAACGCTCAGCGCAATTGAGAAGGAGCTCCTCGCGATCTGGTCCGAGGTCCTTGGTATCAGCAATATCGGCGTGCTCGACAACTTCTTCGATCTGCGCGGCGATTCGATCCTGGCCCTGCGGATTGTCAGCCGTGCCAGAGCCCGCGGCATCGAGATTGCGTTGCCCGCGATCTTCAAACACCAGACCGTGGCGACGCTGGCCGAGGTGGCCCGACGCGTGGCGCGATCGTCCGGCGCCACTCCCGTCGCTGAGACCGCGGGCCCAGTACCGCTGTCGCCAGTTGCGCGCTGGTTTCTCGAGCAGGCGCCGCCTGACCTCAACCACTACATCCACATTGCCGAGATCGAGGTCGCAGCCGGCCTCGCCGGCGCTCATCTCGAGGCCGCGTTGTCGGCCGTCGTGGCGCACCATTGCGCCCTGCGGCTTCGGCTCCGCACCGTAGACGGCGAATGGATTCAGGAAGTGGCCGATCACGAGACGGCCCCGCTGCTCACGGTGGCGCACATCAACGGTGTGCCGCTCGCGACAGAGACAGCGTGGATGGACGAGAGCCTCGCAGAGCTCACGCGAGGCATCGACGTCGGCACCGGGCCGGTGTTTCGCGCACTGCTCTGCGTGGCCGACGGGACGGCCAGGCGTTTGTTTCTCGCCGCCCATCACCTCGCCGTGGATGTTGTCTCGTGGCGCGTCCTCCTCGACGACATCGATACGGCGCTCGGACAACTGGTGGCCGGCGGAACCCCGGCGCTCGCGCCGGCGACCCCATTCAGACAGTGGGCCGCATCTCAGGAGGCGAGTGCTGCCGGCGTCGATGTGGCGGGCGAGATGGCGCACTGGCTTGGCTTCAGCGACGTCAGCCCGGTGCTGATCGACAGGATCGCCGGCCACGCTGGCGTGACCAGGGTCAGTGCCGTGGAGTTGGTCGAGGTGTCGTGCCCCCGCGCGCTCACCGCGTCGATCCTGTCGGCAGCCGCCAGCGGTTACAGCTGCCGCGTCGACGACATGCTCCTCGCCGCCGTGGCGTCCGCGTGTCAGCGGACAACCGGGAGGAGTGCGCTGTTCGTCGCACTCGAAGGACACGGCCGCGATTCGTCCTTCCATGATCTCGATCTCTCTCGCACCGTCGGGTGGCTCACCAGCATCTATCCTGTGCTGCTGACGGCGGCCAGTCCGTCGGCGGACGCAGCCGAGCGTGTGCGGACGATCCAGGCCCAGCTGCGCGCGACGCCGCACAAGGGTCATGGCTATGGGCTGCTCCGATATTTGAGTCCCGATCGCGGGGTGCGGCAGGCGCTTGCCGGCATGCCGCAGCCAGAGCTGCTCTTCAACTATGTCGGAGACACCGCTCGCGGCGACGGTTATGGCCCGTGGTTCCGCGGGCTCACGTCACTGCGCCTGACGCGCCATCCGGATACGCGGCGGGCGTTTCCCGTCGAGCTCGACGTGGCGGTGATCGATCACGAACTGAAGATGCAGTGGAGGTTCGCTCGCGATCGGCATCCGCGCGCGTCGGTCGAGCGGCTCGCGCAGCTCGCGCTTGCCGAACTCGCCGTGCTCGCCGAAGACGCGCCGAGCGATCAGCTGCCGGCCTTCACCCCGGACGATTTCCCCGCGGCTCGTCTCGCCCAGAGCGAGCTCGACCTGTTCCTGGCGCGGTTTCGATGAGCGCCCCCCGCGGCATCGACGGGCTCGAGGACATCTACGAGCTGACGCCCGTTCAGCACGGGCTGTTGTTTCACAGTCTGTACGAACCTCGCTCGAGCGTGTATCTGGAACAGGTCTTGTGCGCGCTGCGCGGCGGTATCGACAGCACGTTGCTGCAGCAGGCGTTCGCGCGACTGGTCGAACGCCATGCAGTGATGCGCACCGCGTATCACTGGCAAGGCTTCAAGAAACCTCTTCAGGTCGTGATGAAGCGTGTGGACGTGCCCTGGCAGACGATGGACGTGCGCGCGTGCGGTCCCGGCGAACAGCGGCGCAGGATGGAGGAGTGGCTGGCCGACGACCGCACCCGCGGGTCGCGTCTTGATCATGCGCCGGTGATGCGCTGCGCCCATGTCATCCTGTCCTCCACCAGCAGCCGCTTCATCTGGACCTTTCATCATCTGCTGCTCGACGGATGGAGCGTCGCGATTCTGTTGCGCGACCTCTTCGAGATCTACGACGGGTTGTTGAGCGGCCGTCGCGCCGACCAGCCCCGTCCGCGTCCCTATCGCGACTACGTGCTGTGGCGGCAACAGCACGGCGACAGCGGAGCGGCCGACTATTGGCGCCGCTACCTCAAGGGCCTCGCCGCGCCGACCCGCGTCGCCTCGGGTGTCCCGCCAGGCGAGGTCCGCGGCCAACACACCGAGGCAGTGCAGTGGTTGTCGAGGGACGCGACGCGGCGGCTCAGCGATCGTGCTCGCGCTGAACGGACCACGTTGAGCAGCGTCGTGGCTGGCGCCCTGGCCTTCGTGCTGGCTCGCCGGACCAGTCAGCGCGAAGTGGTCTTTGGCTCGACGGTGTCCGGCCGCCCGGCGGAGCTCGAACAGAGCGAGCGGATGGTCGGTCTCTTTATCAACGCGCTGCCGCTGCGCGTGACCATCGACGAGGGCGCCGACATGTGGGCGTGGCTTCGCCGGCTGCAGCAGGATCAGGTCGAGCGGCACAGGTTCGCCCATGAATCGCTGGTCGAGATCCAGGGATGCAGCGAGGTGGCCCGTGGCACACCGCTGTTCGAGACGCTGTTGGTATTCGAGAACTACCCAGGACTTCAGGGCCTGGGCACGGAACACGTCGAATTGATTGACGTGCGCGCGATCGAGCGCACCAACTATCCCCTCACGTGGATCGTGACGCCTGGCGACAGGCTTCACGTTCGTGCGGCTTGGTACGACGAGAGTTGCGCCACGCCCTTTGTGGAACGATTCCTGGCACACCTGCTCACCACGCTGGCGGCCATCGCCGACGGCCGTTGCCGCGTGGTCGGCGACCTTCCGTCGACGCCGGCAGTCGAGCGGGCGCTGCTCGATCAATGGTCGACGGGCCCGGCGATCGTCGACTCGCCGGCAGACGTCGAGGCGTGGCTATCGGCGCGGCCGGAGCATGCAAACGACCTGGCCGTGGCCTGCGACGCCGACCGCCTGACGCACGGTCAGCTCGAGACGCGGGCCAATGCGCTTGCCTGGCGGTTGCGCGCCGCCGGGGCCGGACCCGAAACGTGCGGCGGCATCGCCGTTGGCGGGTCCGCGCTTCTGGTGGCGGTCCGCGCGGTGCTCAAGGCGGGCGCTGCGTACGTGCCGATTGACGTGACGCATCCGCCCGAGCGTGTCCGCTGGATCGTCCGGAACGCCGGCATCACGCTGGTTCTGTGCGAGGCGTCTCCAGCCGAGGGGCTCGCGGCACCAAACGTCTCGCTGCTGAGGGTCGGCAAAGAGCACGCCGACGCTCCTCCGCCGCACCGCGCGCGGCCCGACAACCTCGCATACGTGATCTACACCTCGGGCTCCACCGGACTCCCCAAGGGCTGCGCGGTGTCGCGGCAGGCGCTCGCCAACCTGCTTGGCTGGTACCGCGAGTGCCTGCCTTCCAACGAGCCGGTGCGCGCGCTGATTCTGTCGTCGTTCGGGTTCGACCTGACGCAGAAGAACCTCCACGTCCCGCTCATGACGGGCGGCTCGGTCCACCTGTTGGCCGAGCCCTTCTTCGACGGCCACGCGATCGCGGCGCAGATCGCCGGCCACGGGATCACGCTCGTCAACAGCACGCCCAGCAGTTTCTATCCGATCGCCGAGGCCGCGGCCGCCGACGACTTCCGCGCGCTGGCATCGCTCCGCCATCTCGTTCTCGGTGGCGAGCCGATCGTGCGCGGCCACCTGGCCGCATGGCTGCGGTCGCCGCGCTGCCGGGCGCGAGTGCTGAATAGTTACGGGCCCGCCGAGTGCGCCGACGTCTCGGTTGCGGATTGGATGGATCGCGCGCCAGCGTCATCGGCGGCGACGGTGCCCATGGGCAGGCCGATCGCCCGCACCCGGGTGCACGTGCTGGACGAGCGCATGGCACCGGTGCCGATCGGCGCAGCCGGCGAACTGTTCATCGGCGGCATCGGCGTCGGGCGCGGCTACGTGTCCCTGCCGCGCGAGACGGCGCAGCGCTTCGTGCCGGATCCGTTTGCTGAGACCGGCGAACGCCTGTACGCGACGGGCGACATCGTGCGCTACCACCACGATGGGCGTCTGGAGTTCGTCGGTCGCCGCGACGATCAGGTCAAGTTGCGCGGCCATCGCGTCGAGCTGCGCGAGATCGAGGTCGTGATGCGGAGCCACCCCGGTGTGCGCGACGCGGTGATGGCGATCGAGCAGCACGAAGGCGAACACCCGACGCTGGTCGGATTCGTCGTGCCGTCCGGTGCGCACGCGCCAGACCCGGCCGAGCTGAAACGCCACGCGCGGCAATGGCTGCCCGAGGTGATGATCCCGGCGGCCTGGGTCGTGCTTCCGAGTGTGCCGCTGACCGAGCGGGGGAAAGTGGATCGCCAGCGATTGCCGTCGATCTCCGCCGCCACGGCGAGCGAAGCCGCGCCACGGGTCGAGCCGCAGACCGCGGTCGAACTCGAGGTCGCCGCGATTTGGTCGCAGGTGCTGGGCGTCAAGCAGGTCGGGACGCACGACAATTTCTTCGATCTGGGCGGTCACTCACTGAACGCGACCCTCGTGATCTCACGCATCCATCAACGCCTCCGTGTCGCGCTGCCGCTCCGGACGCTGTTCGAAGCGCCAACACTGTCCGAGCTCGCAGGAGTGCTGGCGACAACGCTGGTCGAGAAAGCGGCGTCCGAGACACCGCCGGTGACCGCGCTGCCGCGCTCGGGGTCCGCAACCGTTCGACGACCAAGCCAGACGGGGTCACCAGGCCGATGACGGTCGACGATGAGGCGGCGGCTCGCTGGGGAGGCCACGTGTTTCCCGCATCGCGTGCTCAGGCGCGGATGTGGTTTGTCGAGAACCTGCATCGGGCGACGGCGGAGCACCACATTGCCTGGGCGGTCCGGCTCCGCGGTCCGCTCGACGCCGCCCGCCTGCAGACGGCGCTCAACGGCGTGGTCGCACGCCACGAGGCGCTGCGGACGAAGTTCGTCGACAGCGACGGCGTGCCGTTGCAGGTGGTGCATGCCGAGTGCGCGATTGAGCTGAGGCTCGAGGTGCTCGGGCCCGGCGATCGCGCCGATGTGGAACAGCGCGCCGCCGCACACCTGGCGCGTGACGCGGCTCGCCCGTTCGATCTCGCCACGGCGCCGCTCGTCCACGCCTTGCTGGTGCGACTGGATTCGGACGAGCACATCCTGCTGCTCACGGTGCATCACATCATCGCGGATGGCTGGTCGATCGGCGTCATCACGCGCGAGCTCGCTGCGCTGTACTCGGGCGATGACCGCTTGCCCGCGATCGCGCTGCACTTCGCCGATGTGGCGCACTGGCAGCGCATGCGGCAGCCGAC
>JALDXK010000366.1:0-6364 GCA_032155105.1 Acidobacteriota bacterium | reverse complement strand
GATCAGAACATCCGGTTCTTCGGCGGTGTGTATGGCCTCGCTGGCGAACGGCTCGAGGCCCGGCGCGCGTTCGTCCTCGAGATGGCCGGCCTCGAAGGCCGCGGCAACACCTTGACGCGCGAGCTGCCCGGCGGCTGGCGCCAGCGCCTTGCCCTGGGCTGCGCGATTCTCCACGAGCCGAACATCGTGTTCCTCGACGAACCGACCGGCGGCGTCGATCCGCTGTCGCGCCGGCGGTTCTGGGATCTGATCGGCGAACTGTCGCGCCAGGGCGTCACGGTGCTCATCACTACGCACTACCTGGATGAGGCGGAGCACTGTCATCGCATCGCGATCATCCACGCCGGCAAGCTCGCGGCGATGGGCACCGCGGGCGAGCTGAAGCAGGTGTTCGCGTCTCGGCCGATTGTGGAGATCCACGCCTCGCGCCCGGTCGAGGCCATGGCCGCACTCGACGCGCACGAGGCGGTGGAGAAGACCAGCCTGTTCGGCACGGCGGTGCATGCGGTGCTGAAGCGTGGCTCGATTCAGCCGGAAGTCCTGGCCGAGGCGCTCCGGGCCAAGGGCATCAGCGTGCAGTCGATCGGCATCGTGTCGCCGTCGCTCGAAGACGTGTTTCTCGACGTGGTCGAGCGGGTGGGGGCCGCGGCGTAATGCGGAAAGTGCTGGCGGTCGCTACCAAGGAGCTGCGCCAGATCGCGCGCGACCGGCGCACGCTGCTGATCCTGCTCTTCGTGCCCGCGTTCTTCCTGCTGCTCTACGGTTACGCGCTCAGCTTCGACATTCGCAACGTGCACCTGGCCGTGCAGGATCGCGACCGCAGCACGAAGAGCCGCGAGCTCGTCTCGGCGTTTGTCAACTCCGGCTACTTCAGCCTCGTGGGCTACGTCGACTCACCCGATGAGATCGATCGCCTCGTTGATGCAGGGAAGGTGCGCGCGATCCTGACAGTTCCAACCGGCTTCGAGCGGGACCTCAGCGTCTTACGCCCGGTGACGGTGCAGGTGATCATCGACGGCGACAACGCCAACACCGCGTCCACGGTGCTGGGCTATTCGCGTACGCTGATCGCGGAGTTCAGCGCTGCGCAGAACCCTCCGCCCCCGCCCGGGTCACGCGCTTCGGTTCCCGTCATCACGGTGGAACCGCGCGTCTGGTACAACCCGCAGCTGCGCAGCACGCTGTTTCTCGTCCCGGGTCTGATCGCCTACATCGCGATGATCACCGCCGTGGTCTCGACGGCGCTGTCGGTGGTGCGCGAGAAAGAGCGCGGCACCATGGAGCAGGTGCGGATGGCGCCGCTCAGCCCGCTGCCGTACATCATCGGCAAGACCCTGCCATATCTCGTCATCTCGTTCGCCTCGGCGCTGCTGATTGTCTTCACCGCGATGCTGCTGTTCGAGATGCCGATGCGCGGCTCGTGGGCGCTGCTGTGCGGGGCGATCGGCCTGTTCCTCGTCGGCGCCCAGGCGCAGGGGCTGCTCATCTCAACGATTGCGCAGACGCAACAGGTCGCCTTCCAGGTGGCGCTGCTGTCGTCGCTGCTGCCAACGATGATCCTGTCGGGGTTCATCTTTCCCATCGCGAGCATGCCGACGGTGGTCCAGGCAATCACCCACATCGTGCCGGCGCGCTACTTCATCGTGGCGCTCCGGGCGATCGTGTTGAAGGGCGCGGACCTGGCGGCGTTCTGGCAAGACATGCTGGCGCTCGCGATCTTCGCCACCGTGGTGCTCGGCTTGGCCTCACTTCGGCTGCGAAGGGAATGGTCCTGATATGAGACGCGTCCTCCACCTGATGCGCAAGGAGCTCCTCGAGCTGAAGCAGGATCCCCGTCTGTTCGGGATCGTCATCATCGCCCCGATCCTGCAGCTGACGGTGCTTGGTTATGCGGCCACGACCGACGTCAAGGACGTGCCAATCGTCGTGGTCGACACCGACCGATCCGCTTCGAGCCGCGCGTTGATCCACCGCTTCGAGGCGTCCGACAATTTCAAGATCGTCGACATGCCGGGCTCGACCAACGAGATCGACGACTACCTCGATCGCGGTGAAGCGTGGATGGCCCTGACCATTCCGCCCGACTACGGACGGAAGGTCGAAAGCGGCCGGCCCACCACGCTGCAGATCGTGGCCGACGGCACCGACTCGAATTCAACCGGCGTGGCGATGGGCTACGCGCAGACGGTGATTGCCGGTTACGTGCAAGATCTCGTGGCTGCCGCGGCGCCCGGCCAACCGCCCGGCGGCCTGGTGCGGCCGGAGATCCGCATCTGGTTCAACCCGCGCCTCATCAGCCGCGACTTCATGATCCCCGGCATCGTCGCGCTGCTGCTGCTGGTAGTCACGACCAACCTGTCGGCGATGGCCATCGTGCGCGAGAAGGAAATTGGCACGCTCGAGCAATTGAACGTGACGCCGATCGCGCGCTGGGAGCTGATCCTCGGCAAGATGCTGCCCTACGCGATCATCGGCATCATCGACGTGGTCCTGGTGCTGATCGTCGCGATCTACTGGTTCGAAGTGCCGATGCGCGGCAGCATCCCACTGCTGTTCGGCATGTGCCTGATCTACCTCCTGTCGACGCTTGGCCTCGGGCTGTTCGTGTCGACGATTTCGTCGACCCAGCAACAGGCGATGATGACGACCATCTTCTTCTTCCTGATGCCGATGATCTACCTGTCTGGGTTCATCTTTCCGATTGAGAACATGCCGGAGTGGATTCAGCCCCTCACCTACCTGATCCCGCTGCGCTACTTCCTGGTGATCCTGCGCGGCATCTTCCTGAAGGGCGTGGGCCTGGAGATCCTGTGGCCGCAGGCGCTGGCGCTGCTGGCCTGGGGCCTCGCGGTGCTCACGCTCGCCACGCTCAGATCGTCGAAGCGGCTCGCCTAGAGATCATCGAGGTCAGGCCTGTGCGGCCCTGATGCCTTCAGCTTCGTCGACCCTGCTCAGCACAGCAGCGCCCGCGATGAACAAACCGAGGATGGCGAGAATCGCCGAGTGGCTGCTGCCGGTGAGCATCACGCTGATCGTGAAGATGGCCGGGCCAAACACCGTGGCAAAACGCTCGGCGACCGCGAAGAAGCCGAAGAACTCGGAGGTGCGGTCGCGCGGGATGAGGCGCGCAAACAGCGCGCGGCTCAGCGCCTGCGCGCCGCCCTGCACCGTGGCGATCAGGAACGCCAGGATGAAGAAATGGACCACGCTGGTCATGAAGAACGCGAGGATCGTGGCCAGCGCATAGACGCCGATGGCGATGAAGATGCAGCGCTTGGTGCCGATGCGAGCGCCGAGCGAGCCGAACATGACGGCGAACGGAATGCCGACGAACTGCACCATCACGAACGCCGCGATCTGCGAGGTCTGATCGATCCCGACCTCGGCGCCATAGACGCCGGCCATGCGGATGATGGTCTGGATGCCGTCCTGGTAGAGCAGCATCGCGATGAACATCAGGAACGCGTGCCGATACTTCCTGATCTCCCGTAACGTCCGGCCCAGGCGCTGGAAGGCGACGGCAATGGCGGCGATCCCGTTGAAACCGGCCGACTCCGCGCCATCGGCCGGCGGGGGTTCCGGCACCTTCTTGAAGAGGGGAAGAGAGAACACCGCCCACCAGATCGCCACCGCGACGAACGAGGCGCGAATCGCCGACACGGTGCTGTCGAAACCGAACGTCGCCGGCTGCATGATCCAGGCGAGGTTGACGAGCAGCATCACGCCGCCGCTGACGTAGCCCATAGCGTATCCCGCGGCCGACAAGCGATGGTCTCCTCCGCCTTCGCCACGTGCGGCAGCAATGAATCGTAGAACACCAGCGACCCCGACACGCCGATGTTGCCGATGAAGAACAGCAGCGAGGCGAGGCCGATGTTGCCCTCGGTGATCAGCGCCATCGATGCGCACGCGATCACGCCCACGATCATGAACGCCGCGAGCAGCTTTTTCTTGATGCCGCTGTAATCGGCGAGCGCGCCGAGAACCGGCGAGATGATCGCGACCACGGCCACCGACACGGTGGTGATGAGCCCGTAGCGGGCGGTGGCCTGCGCCGGCTCGAGGCCGGCGGCCGCGTAGGTAGCGAAGAAGCTGGGAAAGACCGCCGTGATGACGGTGGTGAAGTAGACCGAGTTGGCCCAGTCGTACCACGCCCACGCTCTTTGCTCGCGTGTGGTGAGACCAACTCGACTCAGCAGGCGTGCTAGCACGCCCTGCATGATACTCGCCAGTCGATCTCAGATCTCAGATTTCAGATTGCAGATCTATTGTCGGATTGAATCATCCAATAAATCAAAAATCTCACATCTGAGATCTGAAATCGACTTAGCGGCTGATGGTTACATCGCCGCTAAACGTCTTGAGTCTGAAGTCGCCGGCGCCGCCGCCGTTCAGTGAGCCCCGAAAGTTCCGCTTGCTGCTGCTGTTCAGCGTCACGGGCAAATCGCTCTCGAAGCTGCCGCTGAAGCTGTTGAACGAGATGTTGCCCTTCGCGCTCGCCGGCAGGCGCAGCCGCACGTCGCCGCTGAAGGTGTTGACGTCGATGTCGTTGCCGTCGCCGAATTCGCTCGACTCGATCGTCACGCTCGAGCTGAAGCCGTCGATGTTCTGGCTGCCGTTGACGCCGATCACGGTGACCGGGGCGCTGAAGGTCTTGACGTCGAGCCGTGCGCGGGCCGGCACCTGGATGTCGAACTCGGTATCGACGACGTTGTCGTTGCGGCGCTCGACGACGCGATGGTTGGCGTCGATTTCGACGGTGCTGCCGCTGGTGGTGATCTCGAGCTTGATGTCGTCCAGCCGATCGCGGCTGGCGCGCCGCACGGCATGAATCACCACCTGGTCGCCCGAGGTGCCGGTGATCTTGACGCGGCCCGAGAAGGTCTTCAGGCGCAGCGTCCCGTTCGCCGGGAACGGCACGGTGCGGTCAACGGTCTCGGTTTCACGAGGTCCCCGGTCCCGGTCATTGTCACGCTGCGCAAAGGCAGGGGCGGGACCCACAAGGAACAGCCCGAGGATCAGGGCAAAGGCGGTAGTGACAGGGCGAATCATGAGCATCAACCTCGCAGGAGTAGACGAGAGCAGGGCGCGGGGGGTTGCTCAAGGAATCTGTCGATGTAAGAAGTGAGATCTCAGATCTCAGATTTATTGGAGATTTTGAGAGGTCTAGATTTGCGGCAGCCGTAAGTTGCTGATTCTTAAGACACAGAGGCGCGGCATGGCGCATGCTCCTAACGCCTCTCCCTGAAGACCGCGCGCAGCGGATAAATCCAAAAATAAATCTGAAATCTACCTTCTGAGATCTGAGATCGACTTCAGCTCGGCCATGTCCTTGTCTGCCGTCGCCCATCCCTTCAAGGCGAGTTCAAATTCCCGGCGAGCTGTCGCTGTGTTCCCATCGTGATGAGCTACCAGAGCGAGCGCGTAATGCGTGCCGGCGTAATCGGGATCATGCTCGAGCATCAGCTGGGCCATGCGCGCTGCGAGGGACCAGTCGCCGACCTGGCGGGCTGAACGGGCGAGGGCTTCCAGGCGGAACAGCGACTGCGTCCACGCATCGGGGCCAGGCAAGGCGCGCCATTTCTGGGCGGCGCGCTCCATGGCCTGCCGCCCCTGGCCTCGCTGGGCCGTTCGCAGCCTGAACTCACCCTGCAGCGCCTCGAGCGGAATTACCGCGAGGGCCTGGCCATCCGGGGCCACCTTGAGCGCACGCAGCGCGGCGTTGGACGCGTTCGCGCCGTCGGCAAACCGGTTCATCGCCAGCAGCGCAAAACCGGCCTCGATGTGGGCGGCGGCCTGCACCACCGGGTGCGGATGCGCACCCAGCGTCTTGGCTGCAGCCAGCGCTTCGTCGAGGCGATTGCGCCCGACCAGGAACGCCGGGTACTCGCGTTTGTTCACGACCTGCACGAGCAGGCTCGATGGCAGCGAGAACGCCTGCTTCAGCAGCGCCTCGGCCTTCCGCATCTGGCCGACGTACTGGTAGGACGCCGCCAGCAGCTCGAGGTTGTGGGCGTGGTGCCAGTCGAGCTCGGGCGCGATCTTTTCCTTCGCGAGGTAGTCGCGTTGCAGCTTGTCGGCCGCTTCAAACTGCGCAATCGCCTCGGTGATGCGGCCGGTCCGCCGCAGTTCGTGACCGTGCATGTGACGCGCGTGCGGCACGCTCGACGCCTGCGCGGCGTACGCCGCCGCCGCGGTGACCGCGTCTTTCATGCGTCCGTTGTTCTCATAGGCATGCGCCATGAAGTGCCGCGCCGCAAAATCATTCGGCACGATCTTCAACGCTCGTTCGTAGAACGGCAGAGACGCGAGCACCGACCCCTGCCCGCGATCGGCGGGGTCGGGCGATTCGGCCATCCCGCGC
>JALDXK010000365.1:0-6373 GCA_032155105.1 Acidobacteriota bacterium | reverse complement strand
TGTCGGACGTGAGTGCAGGCTTGGAGGGGACTGGCGAAGCGCTTGCCAGCCGAAGCTCCGAGTCGATCTTCTCGGAGCAAAGAGTGGCGGTGAGGGAGGGATTCGAACCCTCGGTAGGACTTTAAAGGCCCTACAACGGTTTAGCAAACCGCCGCCTTCGGCCACTCGGCCACCTCACCGCGACGAGAAAGCTAAGTATAAACGAGATCGCGACTTACGCGCCCGCCGACTGTCCCCTCGATTGTCCCTGAAATTGTCCCTGCCAGCCCTGAAGATTGGTGCCGAACCGCGACACTCCACGAGCCGGGAGCGCTGATCTGAAGGCAGCGGTTCTTTTCGGCGACAGCGATGCCCGCAACTGATTAGCACAAGCCCCTTTGCTCGCATGAGCCGGCGTCCACTTCTCTGGCCACTCGGCGTTGAAGACACCCGACGCGCACCGGATCCAGCTCCGATCAGGCCTCCGGCAGGCACTGGTTCAGGAGACCGTTGCACACCTCAATCGATCGCGTCGAAATCCACACCGGAGGGTCGGACCCGCCGCCGCCGGGAAGTCCGTTGGGGTCCTCGGCGCTGACACCATCCAGCAGTTGCTGAACGCTGGCCTCCTCGACGAAATCAGCGTCGACATCGCGGCGGTTCTTCTTGGCTCCGGAGTTCGACTCTTCGACCACCTCGCCGGCACGCCAGCCGTCCTTGGCAACCCGACGGTGAACCCGGGCGTTGGCGTTACACACCTGCGCTACCCACTCCGCAAGGCGCAGTCCTACCCCACACCTTTCTTGCCCCGGCGGTGAGCTTTGTCTCGATGAAACGTTCACGCGCGAGGGCGCCTGAGGAAGGTCCTTCGAGCGCTCGAAGTGGCGTAAAGGTCCTACGCTCGTGGTGTTCCTGCACGATGAGCCGCAGAGATCGCCGAGCGGCGACGCTGCATGACAGCTCCGCGCGCCCGGCGGCCATCTTCTGAATCTCAGATCGCCGGACGCTCCATAGCGAGATGTCCGTCCTTCCGACCAACTGCGGCCGTGGTCCTCGCCAGCTGCGCGAAGACCATGAGATGCGTGATCAGGTACACGGGCACCAGAACGGCGGGAATGAGCACCCACGGCAAAGCCGCCACCGCACCGGAGTTCGGAGTTTCGTAGATGAACCGGACCGGCGAGTCGGCCGCCGAGCCAACGCCGAGCGTCACGGCGGTGACCAGGTCGGCGAAACCGAGAACGTTCCATGCAAACGTGAGAGGCCGCCAACCGTTGATCTGATGCCGAATGGCCCAGGCGAGTGGCAAGGCAGCAACGCCAACGGCGATATCGCCCCAGCCGGCAGTCAACGCAAACGTCGCCGGCAATCTGCCCGCCTCAAACAGCAGCACAAAGAAGACCCCGAGTACGCGTGCCGCGTGAATGCCAACGAGCGCGACGAGCGGAACGTGCAGCGCCACGTTCCGCACGGCTGGGGAGCGCGCAGCCGACGCAAGAAAGACCACGACCGGCATCAGAACCGCCAGTCCTATCACCGGCGTTCCGAATCCAGCCGCCGAAAAGGCTCCTGTCGCGCCAACGACGGCGACGGCAGCGAACCAGGTGAGTGCAACGACGGACAGCCTCATACGCGAGGCGGTCTCGACCGGAGCTGCGCCGATTAGGGCGGCACAGCACAGGCCAAATATGGCCGTTAACGAGATGGCGCCGATGATGTCGATCATTTCCTCATCTCCTTTGCCTGCCGCTGCTGTGCGCGACGCGTCCGTGTTCGCGTGCTCGACAGGCGCTGCGTGACATTGGCCAGGGAATCAAAGACGCCGGCGGTGAGTTGGCTCGCCACATCGCGTTGCGCTTTTCGCCACTGCGGCAGCGCGCGGGCCACCGAACGATGGCCCTTCCGCGTGATGAAGATGGTTCGGACCCGCCGATCGTCACCATGTTCGACCCCGACCAGGGCGGCGTCGATGAGGGGCTGGAGGTTACGGGTCAACGTGGTGCGTTCCATTCCGAGCCGGTCTGCCACGCGGCTGAGTGCCATCGGGCCGCCGACGCCCAACATCGTCAATAGCGTGAACTGCGTGGCGCGCAGTCCTGACGGCCGGAGCGCCCGGTCGTAGTGTTGGGTAATCACACGAGCGGCGCGGCGGACTGCGAAACATGCGCAGGCCGTGCATTCACTCAGGCCTTGATTCCGTGGCACGCCCATATAGGTGTATATACACTAATTTGTGGTTGCTCGTCCAGACCGTGCGGTCCTTCGCCGCGGCGGAATCGGCCGCGTGTCACTCCACGGCGCGGACGCCACGCGCCCGCGCCTCGCGACCGCGTCGATTGAGGAGTAATCGCTGTCGGCTAGCCCGGACGTGCCCACGACAGCGGTGGCGCCATGTTCAAGCGCGGCAAGGATGAGCCTCTGGCCATCACCTGGCGACGATAGAATCGGCCAGTGTTTCTCAGTGTGGTGTTCCTCGTGGCCATCCTCTCCGGCGCGACGGCCACTGTCGTCGGATTCGGGATTGGCAGCCTGATGACGCCACTGCTCGCCATCAGATTCGGCACCACAACTGCCGTGGTAGTTGTGACGTTGCCGCACGCGGCTGCGACGGTCGTCCGATGCTGGCGTCTGCGCGCTCACGTCGACCGCACTATCCTCGTGCGATTCGGCTTGCTCAGCGCAGCAGGTGCGCTGGCGGGTGCCCTGATCTACACCCGACTCGGCCCAGGAGCTCTAACGCGCGTCCTCGGTGGTCTCCTGCTCTCGACCGCCGGTGCGCAGCTCACGGGCTGGACGTCTCAGTGGCAACCTCATGGACCGGTTGTCGCGCTGTTTGGTCTCCTGTCTGGCTTCTTCGGCGGCATCGCCGGCAACCAAGGCGGTCTGCGTTCAGCAGCGTTAACGGCATTTGGCTTGCCTCCGCTCGGATTCGTCGCCACTGCGACGGCAACTGGTCTCCTGGTTGATGCGGCGCGGACACCTGTGTACGTCTGGCACTCGGGGCCACTTCTGCTCGAGCTCTGGGTCCCCCTGATCGTCGCCACGATCGGCGTCCTCATCGGGACGATCGTGGGCGAGCGGATCTTGCTGGGGTTGTCGCCGCGCCGTTTCGGCCGGGCAATCGGCGTGGCAATCGGTGCGCTCGGAGTCTGGATGTCTCGTGATGCCGGTCTGACGGCTCGTGCCGGCACCCCGGGGCCCGATGCGGTGCCGACCCCAAACCGCGCTACGCAGAGATTCCGCTCGGCGCCGCCACTCCGAATGGCTATTGGACGGGGCGATCGTGCACGTCAGCGCCGGCAGTGGTGTCCGCCAGACCCACGCTTCTCGCACTACGACAAATCGCGGAGCATGTCCTCGAGGTCATCCTCGAAGCGCTTTCGAGAAACTCCACGAGGGGTTGCGGGAGGCGATCGCCAAGCATGCGGCACAGGGACAGCCGCACGATTGTCGGGCCGGAGTCCAGTATCCGCCGATAGAATGGCACCCGAATGGAAGCGGTCCATCAGTGTCGCTTTGGGTCCACGATCTGTGAAGTCCACATCGAGCGTCACTCTTCAGCGAGCGGTAGAACAGGCTACATAGCGCGATTGTTCGAGTTCGATTCGCAAGCCTTCGGTCTTCGACCCATCGTCACAGAACGAAATCGCCAGATCGAGGTTCTCCGCGACACGGGAGAATCAGCACTCGCAGCATCAGCGGCGCTCCTCGAGCGCGGATATGGCCTTCGGGTCGGGTCTTGGACCGATCCCACAGACTGAATCACACTCCGCGCCCCCCGAAGCGTTACACCAAGGTTGTTCGAAACTGCGTATAGGGACCGCCCGTGGGGTCTTTCCCTCCAAGAAGTCTCGGAGATCGCTCGGCGAGTCATCAGTGAGTACGACGGCCACGTGGTCACAGTTGATGGCCTGACGAATCCCGCCGGAAGCCGCGAGCGGATTGAAATTCTGCTGACTCTCACCAGAGTAGATTGTGTATCTCAACATCTGGTGAACGTCTCTCGCGGCAGCACGGAAGAGTTTGAATTGGAATTCCGCCGGAGGATATTCGTGGCCCTGACTCAGGGCCCAGGTTATTCCAGAAGCTCTCACGGAGATAGTTGTTAGACATCGATCATCCTACCGCGTTCATGATCGAACGGGCACGCATCGAGGCGGAACTCTAAATCGTCAGCGCCCTGTGGCTCTCAGGGTCCTGCTGAACACCGACACCCCGTCGATGTCCCGCAGATCAACGGTCATGTCTCGGCTGTGCGCGTCGATGTTCACTTCGCCGAAGAACTGGAGCCCGCTGTACGGAGACAAGTTCGACTGGCCGGGTGGCGGCGCCTTGGAAAACACCACTTGCGGACCGAACGTTCCGTCCAGCGCGTTGGGACCAAAGCTGCCCGCATTCAGCGGACCAGCGACGAACTCCCAGAAACCGTCGAAGTCGCGAAATGCCGCCTTGCCGGGGTCGTAATAGTGCGCCGCGCAATAGTGAACGTCAGCCGTCAGCCACACGACGTTCCGCACATGTCGGCGCTTGAGGTGCCTGAGCAGCTCGACAAACTCGAGCTCACGCCCCTTGGCGGCGCCCGGATCGCCGTTGGCGATGGCCTCCCACCGCGGCTGGCCGGTGGCCGTGACGCCGTCGCCGATATTCAAACCGAGCGGCATGTCAGCCGCTACGACTTTCCAGGTGGCGCGGGAATCCTCGAGGCCTGCCTTCAGCCAATCCAGCTGCTCGCGGCCGAAGAACACGGTCTGGCTGCTCGGCGTGTTCTGCAGGTTCGCCGTGTTGGGACCGCGGTACGACCGCATGTCCACCACGAACAGCTCGAGCATCGGGCCGTAGCTGTAGCGGCGATAGACGCGCTGCGATTCGCGCGCGTCGAACGGTCGCAGCGGCGCATAGTCGAGAAATGCGCGCGCACCGCGGGCCACGAGCAACTCCACGTTCTTTTCCGTGTACCGCGCATCGCCTGATAGATCCTTCGAGGGTGACCAGTTGTTGACGACCTCATGGTCGTCCCATTGCCAAATCTGCGGCACCTCCGCGTTGAAGCGGCGCACGTTCTCGTCGAGGAGGTTGTAGCGATAGCGTCCACGGAACTCGTCGAGCGTCTCCGCCACCTTGGCGACTTCTGGCGTCACGATGTTGGTCCAAAGCCGGCCACCTTCGGCCGTCGCCGTCGAGGCGATTGGGCCGTCGGCATAGATATTGTCGCCGCTATGGATGAAGAACAGCGGCTGGCGCTGTCGCATGGTCTCGTAGATCCGCATGCCGCCGAAGGCGGGATTGATCCCCCAGCCCTGACCTGCGGTGTCGCCACCCCAGACAAAGCGAACGTCGGTGAGGTCACCGCGGCCTCGTTCATCCGGTCCGCGGTCCCGATCGCGCGAGTTCTCGGGTGGGACGACGAACCGGCCGATGACGGGCTCGCTGGTTGCGCGATCGTTGTTCAGGCTCTGGAACAGGACGCGCACGAACACCTCGCTGCCCGGTTCGAGGCCTTCGAGGTCCTGCCGGACAGTGAAGTCAGTGGTGTCCAGCGCGTACGGCCCCACCACCCGGCGGGCGTCCGCGAATTGTTCATCGTATGACCAGTCGATCAGCATCCGAGCGGGACGATCGCTGCGGCTCCAGATGACGACTGATCCGTTGCTCGGGTCGCCAAGCTGCAGGCCTTGCAGCGCCTGCGGGCGCTCCTGGGCAGACACGACAATCGCGGGCGCTCCAGGCGTCCAGGTCCAGTTCGGGATGAGGACACCAGCGGCGGTGGCCGCACTGGCCTGCAGAAACCGACGGCGCGATGAGGGCGTGTGATCGTTCATGGAACTCTCCCCGGAAAGGCTCGGCGTCGGTCTGGAGTGTGAGAGCAGCGCGTTTCGATCGCGCATACATGACGTCAACACTTCGATCATTTCGTACAACTCGATGTGACTGATCCATTCAGGTCGAGAAGCCCGTCAAACGTGGTCATTGCACGTTCGATACAGCACTGTGACGTTGCGATTACGCTCGCGCGCTAGAGTGCTGGCCGGCGACCGCAGGAATCGCGGTCGAGGAGGTGTCCCGTGGCATTCAGACAGCTGGCGCTCGTTCTCTTTTTCGTGATTCTCACCGCAGCGAGGGCCGCGGCGCAGCAGGATGCGGCCACCGTCACCGGTGAAGTCACCGACCCCTCCGGTGCCGTTGTCCCCGGCGCCACGGTCACCGTGAGCAACGTCAGCACTGGCATCGCACTCACAACGGTCACTAATGCCAGCGGTCTCTACACACTTCCCGGCCTCCGTCCCGGCGAATACATCGTCCTGATCGAGGCACCGGGGTTCAGCAAGTTCATCCGGACGGGCATCACCCTGCAGGTGGCGCAGGTGGCACGGCTCGACGCGGCGATGCAGGCCGG
>JALDXK010000364.1:0-6388 GCA_032155105.1 Acidobacteriota bacterium | reverse complement strand
GCCGCGCCCGGGCCGAGGCCGGCCGCGGCGGCCGGATCGTCAACCTGAGCTCGATCGCCGGGCTCACCGGGCTGCCCAACATCGGGCCCTACAACGCCTCCAAGGCGGCCCTCGACGCGCTCACGCGCACCCTCGCGGTGGAGCTCGGCCCGGCCGGGGTGCTCTGCAACTCGGTCGCCCCGGGGACGATCGCGACCGAGATGGTCGAGGGGCTCATGGCCGCCAACCCGGCCCTGCGCGAGCGGCTGGTGGCCAAGGCGCCGCTCGGGCGGATCGGGACGGTGGGCGAGGGGGCCTGGCCGATCATCTTCCTGCTCACCGACGCCGCCAGCTTCATCACCGGACACACGCTCCTGGTCGACGGCGGGCGCCTGGCGGCCGGGTAACCCGTGCGGGTCGTCGTCTGCGGTGCCGGCACCGCGGGCGGCGGGCCCGTCGACTGCGAGAACAACCCGGTCGATCCAGTCTTCAAGTTTGATCGCCGCACCGGCAAGGTCCTCGCCAACATCGGCAAAGACACCATGGTTACGCCGCACGGCATTCACCTGGACCGGCAGGGCAACGTGTGGGTCGCAGACTTTGCCGGCAACAAGGCAGGCACCAGGGGGCACCAGGTCCACAAGTTCAGCCCCACGGGCAAATTGCTGATGAGTCTTGGCCAGGCCGGCAAGCCGGGCAATGCCGATGGCCAGTTCAATCAGCCGAATGATGTCGTCACGGGTCCCGACGGCAGCATCTACGTGTCCGACGGCCACGATGGCCAGGGCATGACCACCAACCAGGCGCTGGCCGAAGGCTTGAAGCGCGGCGCGACGGCGCGGATCAGCAAGTTCACGCCCGACGGAAAATTCATCAAGTCCTGGGGCAAGCTCGGTGTCCGCCACGGTGAGTTCCGCACGCCGCATGCGATGGTGTTCGACGCGAAGGGGAGACTGTGGGTGGCCGATCGCGGTAATCACCGCCTCGAGATCTTCGACCAGGAAGGTAACTACCTCGAATCGCGCTACGCCTACGGCCGCATCAGCGGCTTGTTCATCAAGGACAACGTGGTCTATGCGATCGACTCGGAATCGAGTCCGATGAATCATCCCAACTGGCGCAACGGCGTGCGCATCGGTCCGCTCGACGAGGACCGCATCACGGGGTTCGTGCCGCCGTTCGAGCGCGAAGACCGCGTGTATCAGGGCACCGCGGGCGAAGGCGTTGCGGTCGATGCCGACGGCAACATCTACGCCGCGGAAGGGCCGAACTCGCTGACCCAGGCAGGCGGCGCCTTCACCAAGTACTCGGTGAAGTGATCGTGGATGGCGCCCGTTCCGCTCAGTCCGCGTGAACGCCAGAAGTTGAAGGCCCGCGCGCATGCGTTGGAGCCCGCCGTGCAGGTCGGTCAGGCCGGGGTGACCGACCGGGTCGCGGCGGAGCTCGATCGCGCGCTTACCGCGCACGAACTGATCAAGGTGAAGCTGTCGGCACCGGATCGCGACGCGCGCGAAGGACTCTGCGACGACATCTGCGCGCGCACCGGCGCCGCCGAAGTGCAGCGCGTCGGCAAGATGCTGGTGCTGTGGCGGCCGAGGCCGGAGTCGGAGCCGGAGTGAAGTCGACATCAGGGCAAAGACCAATCCCTCGAGTCGTCTTCGCCCTGCGCGTCCAGACGCCCAGCAGGCTGCTGAAACAATCGGCGCCCAATCGGCGTCAATCGGCGGCCTAGCGCCGATTGTCGAACCTGATTTTCCTGAACGACAAATCTACGCCTCCGTACGTCGCGAACGACGCCGGACCAAATTGCTCGTACGTCGTGCCGGTCGCCGACACCCGCCACGCGCGCGAGAGATCGATGGGTCCCGGATCGGCGGCGCCTCCGCCCTCGGTGATTCCGACGATGGCGCCGGAGCGGTTGGTGGCACCATAGTCGATGGTGATGTCGCCGCGTCGATCGAGCCTCACCGTAAAGTAGTTCGAGCCCGTAGCCAGGAACTCCGGCACGCTCACGAAATGGATCTCGAGTCGTCGCTCCTTCTCCTCGGCGACCACGAGCCCAAATGCCGGGTTGAGATCGTCCCACAGCGGTGCGATGCGGGGCGGGCCGTTGAGCAGGTCGTTGACGGTTTCGCTGAAGTCGTCATTCGCCGCGCCGAAGGTCAGGTTGCCATTGCTGTTGACGAACAGGCTCGACCAGCTCGTGCCTTGGAACGGGAAGACGAACGTCGACAACCCAACTTCGATCCCGGGCGCATCCCCGCTAATCGTGTCGGGCTCGAAGGGTAGGACGGCGCCGCGATAGCTGCTGACGTTCAACACATAGCGGCCGGCGTCCTCACCGGCACCGGTGAACGCGAAGTCCGGAAACGTCGAGACGCCGATGCTGTAGGTGCCATCAACAACAACTTGCAGGAGCAATCGAGATAGTAATCCCGCGCCACCATCGTCGTTCACAGCGAGGAGGGTGCCCGCCGCGTCGAAGAGGCCAACCACGGTATCGAGTGCCGTGAGGCCGGGCAGCGTTTCAATGGCCAGGATGTCGCCGGCCCTGGCGCGGAAATGGAAGAAGTCCACGTCGCCGGGAGCGATGTGTGAGAAGCGATTCGCGGTGTTGAACGGCAGCCTGACCTGGCCACGACGTCCGTCATCGTCATCGCCGTCGTCGTCGCCGCCGCCTTCATCCTGCGCGCCACGCACGGGCGAATCGTTTGGCTCGAACCGATCGCGAGGCCGGTCGGGCGATTCGAAACGCAATCGGGCGCCATCGAGATCGTTGTCGGTCGTGAACAGTTCGAAGACGGCCGTCCGGTCGTTGCCGCCGAGCGGTACCCGCGCGAAGCGCGCCGCTGCGCTCAGGTCGGCTTCCAGTTCGAAGCCAGACGTGAGACGCCCGCCGAGGCTAAATCCCGCAAGGCCGTCGAGAATCGAAACCTCGCCGTAGGTGAGGTTGAATCCGTCGTCGCCGCCGCGCCGATCGTCGAAGAGCGTCACGGTGAAGGTGTTGGCGCCGACGCCCGGAAACTCGGGGACGTTCGTGAAGGTCACCGTCAAGCTGTCGCGCGTGTCGGCAAACGTCACCGCGTCGGGAACGAGTTGTGGCACGAGGTCGTCCCAGAGCGCCGCGATCCGAGGTGGGCCGGTGAGCAGGCCGGCCACCGTTTCAGTGAAGGCGGCACTGCCCGTGCCGAACGTCAGGCTGCCATTGGCATTGACCCACACCGATTCGTAGCGTTGCCCGCCGAAATCGAATCCGAACTGCAGGAAGATCTCCTGCGACGAGTCGTCGCCAAGAGGAATCGTCGGCGTTGGCAGCCGGTTGAGAATGATGTCCACATCGCGGACCGTCACGCCCCTCCGCGCGTGAATGGCCACGAACGCTTCGGGTGCATCGGTCGCCGGGTCGTTGGATTCACCCGCGCCGTTGTAGAACTCTTCCGGTGAGGGAAGGATCCGTGGCGGCGTGCTGAAGCCGCCTTCGATGATCTCGTCGATGTAGACCACGTACGAGGCGCCCGGGGTGAGGCCGGGCAGCGTGTACTCGCCGACGAACGGCCGGCGCCCGGAGAAATTGTCGGTGAAGTCGCTCGAGATGGCCGACACCGCGTCGTCGTAAGGGTTGGCGACGTTCCGGGCAATCACGTTGACGCCGGTGAGCGGGGTCCTGTTGTTGGGGCCGACGATTCGTCCGGTAATGGTGCCGGTGGTCGTTGCAAAGGCCGGCTCCGGATAGAGCTTCGAGAAGATCGCGATGTCGTCGGCGTGCGGCGTCGCCATGCCGCCATCGATGTACAAGAACGGATACATCGTCTCGATCCGATTGACGAGGCTCTCTAATGGGAACGCGTTGAACGGCGACGGTCCGCTGTGATCGCCGGTGGGAATCTGCCCGTTGACCACCGTGTGCGCGAGGTTCTGGTAATGACCGAACTCGTGCACCTGCACCGACAGCATCTCGTCGATCGGGAACGGATCCGTACCGAGCAGCGCGCCGCCGTTCATGAAGGCCGCGCCCTCCACGATCTCGCCGGTCGCCTCGTCAATCCACTCCGGGCCTGCGAAACCCAGCACGCCGGAATCCGGGCCGAAGAGGGCATCGAAGATGGCGCCATCCGCGTCGTAGACGATCGCGCTGAGGCCATCTGGCGCAACCGGAAAGAAGTAAGCCTCGAAATTGTCGAGCGTGACATCCTCGGGCAGGAAGCCGCGGTTGACGTGCGTGGCGGTTGCCGTGGCCACGTCTTCCCACGCCGCGAACGCAGCGGCCGTTTGCGCAACCGCTTCGGCGCTTGTCAACGATCCGAGGGCGCCGCGGTCGGGATTGAACGGGATCATGCGCCCGCCGTTCGGCCACAGGAACGGCGCGCCGGGAGCTCGGAGTATCAGCGGACCGCCGGCGAAACTGTGGACCGCCGTGAGGAGCACGAGGAAGATCCCGCCGCCCGTCGTCAGACGATGAGTGAGACTCATGGCTCCTCCTACCTGGCCGCGAGCAGGCTCAGCACCTGCTCGCGCAGCGCCGCGTACCGGATCGGACCACCCGCCTGCGGAGCGGCGGCCCTCGCGGCGGCGACACGAGCGGCCGGCAACACCATGTTGCGGAACAGCCCCACGTTGTTGACTTCATTCACCGCCATCCGCTCGTCGCCCTTGCCCCACACTCTGAAGGAACCTTGTCCGAGGCCGACCATCGTCGACAGTCCCACGCTGCTTGGCGTGGTGGCGAACACCATGTAGGTGTCGCCGATCGTCAGCGTCGGCATCTGCGGGAGGGCGGAGACCGATCGCAGGTGTCCGTGCCGCACGCCCTGCTGCTTGCCCATCATCCGAATCTCCGCAACGCGCACGCCCTTCGTCACGGTGCTCTCGCCGCGCAGGTCTTCTTCCACACGCAGTTGATATGTCACGCTGGGGAGCTGTGCGCTGCCCAGCGCGACCGAGCCTTCGGTGGCCGACATCACCGTTCCGACGTAGATCCGCTGCGCTCGCACCGTCAATTCGGCAAGGTTGAACTGGCGCACGGTGGTGGCGTCGAGCGGCGTGACGAAGAACGCGACCAGCATTGGGAGCAATGCAGAGGTAGGAGAAACACGCATCTGGACCTCCTTGGCGGGCAGGTGGGGCGGTGAACAGCCGGAGGGAGAGGCGAAGCCTACGCCCATGGCTGGGCGGTGTCAACGTGTTACAGATTCATTCGCGCGCCCGGTGCTTGTCGTCGTCGTCGTCGTCGTCGTCGTGCGCCGATGGATCCACTTCGGACGTGCGCGCTTCGTCGTCCCATTGGCGGCGGAGTCTTGCGGACTGTCGCCGCCGGCGCCACACCGCGAGCGTGGCCACCAGGATCACGAAGATCCAAAGCACCTCTCCTGAGGTGAGCAGTGGAACCCAGATGGTCCACACGCGTTGGCGATTCCAGAAGTCCTCTTCGATGGCGCCGAGTGGGCGGCCGGCCACGGCGGCGACCGCCTCGTCGAAGTGCGCGCCCTCGCGCACGCGTCGCAGCACGTTCGCGGGAACTCCCGCGCCGTAGTGACCCATGAGATCGCGGACCACCGCGGCCGACAGCGAATAGGCACGCGCCTGTGTGGCGGGCCCGCCGGCGAAGAGTGCGTCGATGTCGCGCAGCGTCAGGCGCGGGCCGGCCAACAGCTGCCACACGAGCCGCGAGCGATCCTCGAGATCCCATGGCCGTTCCACGGCCACGCTGAGTCCCTCGTGGAACCAGCGCGGCACGTCGCGTCCGCCGGCAGCGCGGCTGATGAGCACGTGCGCAACTTCGTGGCGGAGCACGTCCTCCAGAGTGTCGTGCGGATACCGCGCCGAACGCGCCGGGAACAGCACGACGAGGCCGGCGCGGCTGATCGCATAACCGGCGATCTCGAGACCGCTCGTGCGCGCCGCGTCGCTGTCTTCACCGGCGAGCACAACGTCGATGGTTGGCCCGGGCGCCTCGAGCCCGACCGTCTGGACGATGCCGGCGAGCGTGCGGGTGTCGAACGCTTCAACGCGCCGCTTGGCGGCGGCAAGCTCCGGCGGTGCGTAGATGTTGAGCGAGGGCGGCGATTGCGCCGGTGAGTCCGAAGAGCAGAGGACGAAAAGCAGGCCAGTTGCTAGCGATCGTCGATTCAGCAGCACCTCGGTGTCTAATCTGTGTCTAATCGGTGGCCTATGGCGTGAGCGTTGTCCGCACCGTCATCCGGTTTTCGGTGGCGCGGCTGAAGAACGGGCCGAACTGCTCGCGGATGCGGTCCAGGCGCGCGAGATCCTGCGGGTCTGCAAAAGCGCCCGCCCGCCGTACGAATACGAACGCCTGGCGATGTAGCCGCGGCGAGTCGTTGGCAGATGGCACGCGCGGGCCCAGCGCATCGATCACGTCCCGCCGCCGCTCGTTCCGGCGCGTGGGCGAATA
>JALDXK010000363.1:0-6408 GCA_032155105.1 Acidobacteriota bacterium | reverse complement strand
AAGCCCGCGACTGGAGTGGGCCGATATGAGAGCGGCCGGCTCGCCGTGATCGCGTGACCCATCGACGATTGCTCGACGTTGGGCGCGACGATCCGGACCGTGCCGTAATGCGACGCCACCTCGGCCAGCGCCGCTATGCCCGGGCTGTAGATGCCATCGTCGTTGCACACCAGGATTCGCATGCCGGATTAGGTGCAAGCTGATGGCCAGTCACGTGCATACGATATGTCTGAGTGCGCATCTGCCTCTACGTCAACGAACTGGCAGGTAAGGGCACGTCATTGGATGAGCTCACGCGGGCGATTGAACGCGCGGGTCACTCGATCGCGCGCGTCGTCGAAGACAAGCACCAACTGCGGCAGGCCGTTCGCGAGTCGTTCGATTGCCTCGTTGCCGCCGGCGGTGACGGCACCGTGGCGGACGCCGGCCGCGTGCTGGCGCGCGGCAACCTGCCGCTGGCGATCCTTCAGCTCGGCACCGCCAACAACATCGCCGCCAGCCTCGGCGCCGACCGCGACGTCGAAGAGGCGATCGCCGCCTGGCGGCAGCAGCGCATTGTGCATGTGGATGCCGGGGTCGTCGAAGACGCCCATGGCGAGTGCATCTTTCTGGAAGGCGTCGGCGTGGGGTTGCTACCGAAGGGCATCGAGGCCGCGGCACGGGTGCTTGCGGCGCAAGGCGATCAAGAGCCTGCGGCGAGCCTCGACACGGCCCGAGAGGTGTTTCTCGACGTGCTGCGCACGCTCCAGCCGAGACACTACGGTCTCACCATCGAAGGCGAGGTCTTCGAGCAGGAGTCGTTACTCGTCGAAGTGTTGAACATTTCTACCGTCGGCCCGCGCATCCGGTTGTCGGAGGAAGCGAATCCCGCTGACGGACTGTTGTCGGTCGTCGTCGCCAGTGCAGACGATCGCGAGTTGATCGCCCAACACCTGAGCCGCGACTGGGACGACCACGCGCATCACGCGCGGCTCAAATCGTGGCGCGCGACGCGCATCGAGGTGCGCGGGTGGCATGACTACCACGTCGACGATGAGGTGCGGGTTGCCGAGGGCGAGACTGTTTCGATCCACGTCGAGCCTGGCATTCTGCCGGTGCTGGCCTGACGATCGCAGTGGTCGCAGATTTGCAGCACCTTTACCTATGTCGAAACTTGCCAAAGACGTGATGACGGCGGATCCGCAGTGCTGTTCTCCGGAAACGCCCCTGAATAAAGTCGCCAACCTGATGGTGGAAGCCGATTGCGGGGAGATCCCCGTGGTCGATGCCTCGAACCGCCTCATCGGTGTGGTCACCGATCGCGACATCGTGTGCCGTGTGGTTGCCAAGGGAAAGAATCCGGCTTCCTGTTGCGCCTCGGACGCGATGAGTCAGCCAGTGGTGGCTGTGCCCGCCGACCCGACCCTGGATGAGGTGGTGGCGGTCATGGAAGAGAACCAGATCCGCCGGGTTCCGGTGGTGGACGCGAAGGGCTGCTGCTGCGGCATCATCGCGCAGGCCGACGTGGCCATGGTCGCCCGCGAAAGCGAAGTGGGTGAGATGGTACGTGAGGTCTCGCGCGACAGCGCGCACGTGTAGTACGGAGGAGCGCCTAGCGGCCCAGCACGAGCCCCGCGGCCTTGTCGCCGATCATCACGCATGCCGCGTTGGTGGTGGCATTCACCACCTCCGGCATGATCGAGGCGTCCGCGACGCGGAGGCCTTCCACACCGCGCACACGCAGCGCCGGATCGACCACGGCGCTGGCGTCGCCGGCGGGTCCCATGCGGCAGGTGCCGGCGCCGTGATAGATCGTGTCGCTGTCTCTGCGTACAAACGCCGCCAGGTCGGCATCGCTCTTCATCGCGGCGCCTGGCAGGATTTCGTCGGCGCGGAGCGGCGTGAAGGCGTCGGCCTCACCGAACCATCGTGCGAGGTGCACGCCGCGCACCAGCGCGGCAACATCGGCCTGCTCCTGCAGGTAGTTGGCGCGGATGATCGGCGCCGCCAACGGATCGGCCGAACGCAAGCGCACCTCGCCGCGCGACTTCGGTACCACCAGCGACACGGTGATGGTGATGAAGCGATCCGGCGAGTCGACGCCACGCCCGACATAGAACTGCAGGTCGGGCGGGGTGCTGAACGCGGCCTGCGACGAGCGCGTGAACATGCCGGCGGTCACCGTCGATCCCGGCAACTCCGTCTTCCCATTCCAGCGAATCGACAGCTTCAGGTGATCCTGGAAGTTGCCGCCGACGCCGGCCACATCCGCAACTATAGGAATGCCGAGCGACTTCAGATGAGCGGCAGGTCCGATGCCCGAGAGCATCAACAGCTTGGGCGAATCGATCACGCCGCCGCAGAGTACGATCTCCCGTGACGCGCGGGCCCGTTCGGGTTTGCCGTCGCGCAGGTATTCGATGCCGACCGCCTTGCGGCCCTCGAAGATCAATTTCGCCGCGTGGGTGTGTGACCGCACCTCGAGGTTCGGACGCGACAGCACCGGAGTGAGGAACGCATCGGCCACGCTGTGACGTTTGCCGTCGAGGATCGTCTTCTGGTAGTAGCCGGAGACGTTGTTGGGCGAGGGTTCGTTGAAATCAAACCGCGCGTCGGCCTTGAACCCGTTCTGCCACGACGCGGCAAGAAACGCCTTGTGGCCGGCGTGTGGATCGGTGCAGTACGACACCGCCAGCGGGCCATCGCCGCCGCGATACTCCGTCTCGCCGCTCTCATTGCGTTCTACGCGCCTGAAGTGCGGCAGCACATCGTCGTAGCCCCAGCCGGTGTTGCCCAGCTCCTCCCAGCGATCGAAACACAGGCGGTGGCCGCGGATGTAGGTCATCGCGTTGATCGCGCTCGATCCGCCATGGGCCTTGCCGCGTGGGAACGCGATGCGGCGATCCTGCAGGCCCGGCTCCGGTTCCGTGGCATAGCCCCAGTCGAACTTCGATCCGATCAGCGACACCCAGCGGCCGGGCGTGGTGATGGCGGGGTCGTCGCCCACAGGGCCGCCGGCTTCGAGCAACAGCACGCGAACGGAAGGCTCCGCGCTCAAGCGGTTGGCGAGCACGCAGCCGGACGAGCCCGCTCCGATCACGATGTAATCAAACGCGGTCCCGGGACTTGGGGCTTGCTTGTCCGCCGTAGCCTTGGCGAAGGCGGAGGACTTGGGACTTGGGGCCTGGCTCACCATTGGCGCTGCAGCCATCACCTTCAGGAAATCGCGACGCTTCATAGATTCGAAATCAAACGATTCATTCTCGCCAGCACCTGCTCGCGGCCGAGCAGCACCAGCATCTCGAACAGCCCCGGACTCACCAGACGACCGGTCATTGCGATCCGTGTACCTTGAATCAGCATTCCCGCCTTCAGCGTCCGCTGCTCCGCCAGCTCGCGCAGCGCCTTCTCCAGCGCGGTCTCGCTCCACTCGGCCGCTGCAAACGTCTCGCGCAGGGCCGCGAGATGGTCTTTCGTCCCGGGCGTCGAGAGATGCTTCCTGACCGCCTCCGGCTCGTACTCGGAAGGTTCGACGAAGAACGGACGGACCTGGTCGACGAACTCGGTGAGTTTCTTGGCGCGCGGGCGCAACTGTGCCAGCACCTTCGAGAGCCAGCCGATGTCGTTAGTGAGAAATCCCGCCGCCTCGAGGTGCGGCATCAATCGCGCGATCAGCTCCCCATCGTCGAGACGCAGCAGGTGCTGGTGATTGAACCAGTCGAGTTTCTCGGTATTGAACACCGCGTTGCCGCCGCTGATGCCTTCGAGATTGAAGCGCTGAATCAGTTCGCTGCGCGTGAACATCTCGTCGTTGCTGCCGGTGCCCCAGCCGAGGAGCGCGAGGAAGTTGAACATCGCTTCCGGCACGTAGCCCTGCTTCTCGTACTCCATCACCGACGTGGCGCCATGGCGTTTGCTGAGGCGCTGCCTGTCGGGGCCCATGATCAGGGGCACATGCGCGAACGTCGGCGGCGTCTTGCCGAACGCGTTGTAGAGCAGCACCTGCTTCGGGGTGTTCGAGATGTGATCGTCGCCGCGCACCACGTGCGTGATGGCCATGTCGATGTCGTCGACGACCACCGAGAGATGATAGGTCGGGTGCGTGTCGGAGCGCAGGATCACGAAGCTCTCGATGTGCTCGTTGTCGAACTCAATCGGCCCGTGCACACTGTCGATGAACGACGTCTTTCCCGGCGGCACCTTGAAGCGAATCGCGCCCTCGTCCATGAAGGCCTGGCCGCTGTCGAGCAGCTGCTTCGCCGCGGCGCGATAGCGATCGAGCCGCTCAGATTGAAAGTACGGTGCATGCGGCCCGCCGATCTCAGGCCCTTCGTCCCAGTCGATCCCCAGCCAGCGCAAGCCGTCGAGGATACCGGTGACCATCTCGGCCTGCGAGCGCTCGACGTCGGTGTCTTCGATGCGCAGGATGAAGGCGCCGCCGTGACGGCGGGCGTACAGCCAGTTGAACAGTGCGGTACGAGCCCCGCCAACATGAAGGTAGCCGGTGGGCGAGGGGGCGAAGCGAAGGCGCGGGGTCACGAGCCTTCGATCTTACTAGCGGAGGCGGATCGGCCGCACGCGGTTGCGCCGGTCAGGCTTCGCCAGCCGCCCGCGCGCCATTGCTCCGCTTCATGGTTGTTTCTCCACTGTCGCCTTCGCCGCGTCCCGCCGTTGCTGCTGGTCGGCGAGCAGGCGGTAGGCCAGGTAGTACTTGAAGATGTTGCTGACGTAGGTCACCGTTTCGCGGCCGATCCGCTCCGAGGCCACCCGCTCGACGTTGCCGAACCACAAATTCGGATTGAGGCCCTTCTTCTCCGCTTCGCTGCGCAGTTGCCGCACGCGGGCGGGGCCGGCGTTGTACGACGCGAAGGTCATCAGCGTCTTGTTCAGCTGATCCATCGGCTCGTCGGCGTAGTAGCGATCGACCATGAAGCGCATGTACTTCACGCCGGCGTGGATGTTGGCCTCCATCTGTCGGATGTCGCCGACGTTGAGCTCCTTGCCGGTCGCGGGCATCACCTGCATCACGCCGATCGCGCCCACCGGACTCTTGACGTTTTGATCCAGCGTGGACTCCTGGTAGCCCTGGGCCGCCATCAACAGATAATCCATGTCGTATTGACTGCTGTACTTCCTGAACAGCGCGATCGTCTGCGCGAACTTCTGGCGCTCCGCAGCGGCGGCGGCGTTTTTCGCGTACTTGACGCTCGAGAAGTAGCGGCGCTCGATCACGTTCCGGAACGCGTCGCCCTTGCCGTGTTTGCGAATCCACGCGTTGACCCTGTCGCGGAGCTTGGGACTATCCTTGCGAAACACGACGGCCAGCTTCCCGCCGGTGGTCAGGGCAACGTCCTGATGGACCTCGAGGTCGGTGAAGATCTGGCTCCAGAACGTCGCGAGGTAGTCGTCGACGATGGTGATCGGGGCGAGGCCGGCGTTGACCATCTCGAGGATGTCGTCGTCTTCGAGGACATCCGGCGCCTCGGCGATCAACACCGCGGGCTTGCCCTTGGCCTTCAGCTGCGTGTTCAGGCGCGTGACGGCCTCGAAGTAGGGACTGGTCCGGCGAATGAACACTTCCTGCCCGGCGAGATCCTCGACCGACGCGATCGCCGGCGCGCCCGGCCCGGTGACCACCACTTCGCTGACGTCGGTGCGCGTCGGCTCCGAGACCAGCGCGATGGCTTCGAGCTCGGGCCTCACGGTGACCATCGCCGCGACCATGTCGATCCTGCCATCGGTGAGCGCGGTACCCAGCTGATCGCGCGACATCGGCACGATCACCACGTGCACCTTGAGATTGCCGGTCTTCAAGTCGCGATTCAGATCCTCCTCGAACAACTTCAGGGCTTCGTAGGTGGCACCGCGTTCCTGCCCCTGGTCGATGAAGTAGTGGGTGCGATTGAAGGTCACGCCGACGCGGATGGTGCGGCGCTTGACCATCTCGTCGAAGTCGCCGGTCTGCGGCTTGCCGACCGAATCCCGGACGGCCTCGGGCAACGCATCGTACGGCGATGTCGCCGGCGGCAGGGGCGCGTCATCGGCGGGCGTGGTGGCGGCGGTGGTCGGGGCCGGTGCCGCCGTTGACGCCGGCGTCGACTCCTGGCTCGAGCATGCCGGCGCGGCCGCGATCAGGAAGACCACGGTCGCACGCGCGATCAACTGTCGGGGGTGCATCCCGTTCGTCATGGCAAGGAGCGGGCCGTCGACGATCGCGGGCAGGGCGCGAAAACAGGCGGGAACCTGACCAACCGGCGTGACCTCAGCCGGCCCGCTCACCATATATAGTGACCGCTCCACAACCGAAGGTCAGAGCCGGTGCGACTCAGAAGGGCCGGCCCAGCCATGAGTACTGCCAGCCCATGGACAGGACGCGAAAGTTGCCGCCGATGCGAACGACCACGCCGTCGCTGTAGCTGACCTTGACCG
>JALDXK010000362.1:0-6410 GCA_032155105.1 Acidobacteriota bacterium | reverse complement strand
GCGGCAGACCCTTGTGGATGGTCAGGACGACGCCGCGGGTGGTCTGCAGGCGCTGCAACAATGAAAGCGCTGCCGCCGAGGCCGTGTTCTTTCGCGGATCGGTGGTCAGCCGGCCACCGTCGCCATGGATGGCGGCGATCGAAACGCCCGGCGCCTCCTGTGGCGCCGCCATGACGATGTCGCCGGGCTGATCGAGGGCAAACCCCAAGACGTCGAACCCACACGCGACGTTTGAAACGGATCCGGGCGCGTAAACAGCGATCATCGGCGTCTTATCGGCGTGAACCTGCTGCCGCTGATCATTCGCTACGAATCGGAACCGGCAGGCGGTCGGGGCCGATGGCCACCAGCACGACTTCAGCCTCCGTGACGCGCACCCGCTCGCCCTGGCCGGCGCCCCATCGCTCCGCCTCGACCACCACCTTGACGGTGATGGACGTTCGTCCCACGCGTAACGTCTCGGTAAAGAAGTTCACCAGGTCGCCGACGAACACCGGCTCGTGGAACTCGACTGCGTTCATCGCCTTGGTCACGTAGCGGTGGTGAGCGGTCTTGCGCGCTTCGACGGCCGACGCCAGGTCGATGTGAGAGAGGATCACGCCGCCGAAGATGGTGCCGAGTGCGTTGGTGTCTTTCGGGAGCAGCAGCACCTTGATGGCGGGGACCCGGTCGGGCATCTGCCAAGGCTACATTTTTTCTTCGAGAAGCCGAAAAAAATGAACTAGGTTCGTTTATTCTTGAAGTCCGAAAGATGAGCACACTAGCAGGCGGACGCCTGACGACCAGTATCAGCCCCGGTTCGACCGCATGGTCGGCCACCGAGGCCGCGGAGTTATACGACGTTCCGCGCTGGGGGCAGGGCTACTTCTCTGTGAACGAGCAGGGCCACCTGCAAGTCCATCCCACCAAGGAATCGAACCGGAGCGTCGATCTCAAGCGGCTCGTCGACCGGCTGCAGCTGCGCGGCCTGGCCGTGCCGATCCTGATCCGTTTTACCGACATCCTCAAGCACCGCCTCGGCGAGATCCACGGCGCCTTCGCGCACGCGATCGCGCAGAACCAGTACCAAGGCAAGTACGTCTGCGTCTACCCGATCAAGGTCAACCAACAGCGCCAGGTCGTCGAAGAAGTGCTGAACTTCGGCGCGCAGTACGGCTTCGGCCTCGAGGCCGGCAGCAAGCCCGAGCTGCTCGCGGTGTCGGCGATGGCCACCAACGACACGCCGATCATCTGCAACGGCTTCAAGGATTTCGAATTCATCGAGATGGCCATGCTGGCCCAGAAGATGGGCCGCCAGATCATCCCGGTGGTCGAGAAGTACAGCGAGCTCGAGCTGGTGCTCGAGTACGCCGAAAAGGTTGGCGTGCGGCCGAACATCGGCATGCGCGTCAAGCTCGCCGCGCGCGGCTCCGGCCGCTGGCAGTCCTCCGGCGGGTTCCGCTCGAAGTTCGGGTTGACGGTCACCGAGATCCTGCGCGGCTTCGAAGAGCTGAAGAAGCGCGGCATGGAGGATTGCTTCAAGCTCCTCCACTTCCATCTCGGCAGCCAGATCACGCACATCCGCATCATCAAGGGCGCGCTCAACGAAGCGGCCCGCGTCTACTGCGAGCTCGCCAAGCAGGGCGCCGGGCTCGAGTTCATGGACGTCGGCGGCGGTCTCGGCGTGGATTACGACGGCTCGCAGACCAACTTCGAGTCGTCCATGAACTACACCCTGCAGGAATACGCCAACGACGTCGTCTATCACATCCAGACGGTGTGCGACGAGGTCGGCGTCAAGCATCCGACCATCGTGTCGGAGAGCGGGCGCGCGATTTCGGCGTATCACAGCATGTTGATCTTCAACGTGCTCGGCACGCTCGACTTCGGCGAGGAAAAGGTCCCGACCGAGGTGAAGGACGAGTTCGAGCAGCCGCTGGTGGACCTGATCGAGGCCTACCACGGCGTGACGCAGCGCAACGCGCTCGAGACCTACCACGACGCGCAACAAGCGCTCGACATGGCGATGAACCTGTTCAGCGGCGGCTACCTGTCGCTCGAACAGCGCTCGCACGCCGAGAACCTCTACTTCGCGATCTGCGAAAAGATCTACAAGCTGTGCCAGAGCATGACCGACGTGCCCGAGGACCTGCAGGCGCTCGAAGAGCTGCTGTCGGACACGTATTTCTGCAACTTCTCGCTGTTCCAGTCGATCCCCGACAGCTGGGCGATCAAGCAGCTGTTCCCGGTGATGCCGATTCACCGCCTCAACGAGCGGCCGGTGAACCACGCGGTGCTGAGCGACATCACCTGCGACTCGGACGGCAAGCTCGATCAGTTCATCGACCGGCGCGACGTCAAGAAGACGATCATGCTGCACCGGTTTACCGGTGAGCCGTATTATCTCGGCGTGTTCCTTGTCGGCGCCTACCAGGAAATTCTCGGCGACCTGCACAACCTGTTCGGCGACACCCATGCCGTGCACATCTCGCTCGGCGAGAACGGCATCGACCACACCGAGGGCGCGCGGGTCGAGCACATCATCAAGGGCGACACCGTCCGCGAAGTGCTCAAGTACGTGGAGTTCGATCCGGAAGCGCTGATGGGCAAGCTGCGTCGCGATGTCGAAGCGGCGATCAACGCCGGCCTGATGCAGGACCCGCAGGCCGGCCGCCTGTTGAAGTTCTACGAAGAAGCCCTGATGGGCTACACCTACCTCGAAGATCCGAACGCCGACTAACGCGACAGATAGCGACAGATAGCCCCCGCCTTGAGGCGGGGGCTCCGGACCGACACCGGCTCCAGCGACCCCAGGCTAAAGCCGGGGGTTATGGGTGACCAGCCGCAGTTCCAAGTGTCTCTTCACATCCGGCCACTCGCTCTTCACGATCGAATACAACACCGAATCGCGCACCGTGCCGTCCCGGCGCGCCTGGTGATGGCGCAGCACGCCGTCCTTCTTCGCTCCGAGCGCCTCGATCGCCTTCTGCGACCGGAAGTTGAAGTTGTCGGTACGTAAGCCGACGACCGCGCAGCCTAGCGTATCGAACGCGTGCGCCAGCAGCAGCAGCTTGCACGTCGTGTTGACATTCGTGCGCTGGCAGCGCATCGCGTACCAGGTATAGCCAATCTCCACGCGATCGATCGCCGGGACGATGTCGTGATAGCGCGTGCTGCCGACGACGGTGTTGGTGGTGAGATCGCGAACCGCCCACGGCAGCATGTGCCCGTCGGCCTGGCCCTTCGCCGCATCGCGAATGTAGATCATCATCGCGCCGGGCTCGGGCACCGACGTGAACCACAGGTTCCACAACTCGCCATCTGTCGCCGCCGCGATGAGGCCGTCGTGATGTTCTGGCGACAGCGGCTCGAGACGGATGCCATCGCGTTCGAGGGTTACCGTCTGCGGCTGAATCACGGCGACGAGTGTAGCCGCAGCAATCGGCAATCGGCAACCGAGGACAAGAGGTTTTCCTGATTGCTGATTGCTGATTGCTGATGCCGATTGCTGTCACTGCCCCGGCTTGTACTCGCGCTCGGTGTGGCCCTTCAACTGCTCGCGATAGAAGTACACGTCGCGCAGGTTGCCGGTGGCATAGCGCTCCGCCTGGTCGTTGAAATGCTTCGAGCCCGGCACACTGTTGAGGCCGCCGGCGGTGACCGCCCTGGCTTTCACCTGGTCGCCGAACTCGATCACGGCCACGAAGCTGTTGCCGCTGGTGCCGTACCACTTCTTCGTGCCCGGATAGGCGCGCGCGCCGAACGAGGCCAGAGACCCCCAACGCGCCGACGTGAACATCACCGGCGTGCTCGGCTTGCTGTCGTCGAACTTCTGCACGATCGCGCCATCGTTGCGCTGGAAGCGGTTGATGTCGCCCCACGGCGTTTGCCACGTGCCGAAATCCGTCGCCAGCTTGTCGATGGCACCCGACAGCGACTCGAGGCGCTGCTGGGCGGTGGCGCGCGATTTCATGTATTCGTAGACCGATACGCCGGCCTTGCGGGCGTCGGGCGCGACGCGCTGCCACAGATCCTCCCCGTAGAAAATCGCCACCGAGGTCGGCACCGAGGCGGCCGCCCAACGGTAGTCCCAGCCCTTCAACACGCCGATCGGCTCGGCGAGCTTCGCCTTCAGCGGATTCGACGCCGGCGCCGCGTCGTACGCCTTGAGCAGCAGCGGGATCTGAATCTCGAACTCGGGCAGGTAGCTGTCGTAGGCAGCGGCAACCAACGAGTCCACCGTGAAGCCCTTCTTGCCGTCGAGCACGCGGATGGCGTGGATCCCGCGCGGGTTCTCGCTGCCGGAGTCGACGTAGGCCGGGTAGGCCTGTTGTTTCGGGCTGTGCTCGGCGCCCGCCGCCGAGAAGGGATAGTTGTTGGTGTTGTAGACCCAGCCGTTCGGCGGGTTCACCACGTTCGGCGTTTCGTCGAAGGAGAGGACGCCGTTCCATTCCGTGGCCGGGTTCGATCCATCCACCGGCCTGGTCCAGTCGAACTTCGGATCGCGCTTCGGAATGAAGTTCGAGTGCAAGTAGGCGATGTTGCCATCGGCATCCGCGTACAGCGTGTTGTTGGAGGAATTGGTGTGCGCCTCCATCACCTTCTTGTACTCGGCGAGGTTGCGCGCCTTCGTGCGCGAGAAGGATTGAATCAGCGCTTTCATCGGTTCTTCCATCAGCCGCACGCTCACCCACTTGGTATCACCTTTTTCGGTGGCCTGCCGCACGACCGGCCCGCGGTGCGTGCGCCAGGTCGTGAACTCCTTCTGCTGCAACCCGCTCGCCGTCTTGTACGGCACCACGATCTTCTTCGCGACCAGCGGACGCTCGTCCGTGCCGACGCGATACGTGTAGCTGCCGTCATCCTTCTTCGTGACGGTCTCGAGGTATTCGTCGATGTTGTCGACGCTGCTCGAGGTGTGCATCCATCCGGCCTTGTCGTTGAAGCCCTGGTAGATGAAGAACTGTCCCCAGGTGAGCGCGCCATAGGCGTTGAGGCCTTCCTCGCTGACCATGTGCGCTTCCTCGCGGAAGAAGAACGAGGTGTGCGGGTTGATCAGCAGCTGCGCCTTGCCCGACGCGGTGTTCATGCCCGCGATGGCGATGCCGTTGGAGCCCCGAGGCTCGAGGTCCAGGTCCGATCCGCCGAAGCCCGCGTCGGCGATCGTGGTCGCGGGCGAAGGCGAACCTCCAGCCGTCGTAGTCACCGGCTTCTTCTCACCATAGAACGCCTCTAGCTCGCGCAAACTCACCCGCTCGATGTCGCCGCCGATGCTGCCCTCGCTGAAGCTCAGCGCCATCCATGGTTCGAACTTCGTGATCACGCGCGGCTTCACGTCGGGGTGGGTGGCCAGGTAGAAGTTCAACCCATCCGCCCACGCATCCATCAGCGACTTGAGCCACTGCGGGCTCTCGCCGTACTGCGCCTTCATCTCCGCGGGATCGATGAACAGCTTCATGCGGAGGTCGCGGTAGATCTCGGCCTCGCCTTCGGCCTCGGCCAGCCGGCCCTGCGAGTTGATGAAGTTGGTCTCGACGCGGTTGAAGTCGTCTTCGGCTTGCGCATACATCAGCCCAAACACCACGTCGGCGTCGGTCTTCCCGTAGATGTGCGGCACGCCCCAGTCGTCGCGGATGATCGTCACGCCCTCCGCGCGCGTCTTCCACGCGGCGAGCTGCGGATCGTCAGGCGCGGTTGATGATGGGGTGCTGCAGGAAACTGAAATTGTTAAGAGGAGGCAAAGAGACAGCTTCTTCATGGCAACGGATCATATACCTGCGGCGATGGACTTCACTGCGGCGACGGACCTTTAGGTCCGTCGATGGAACGACAAACCTAAAGGTTTGTCGCTGCATTAACTGCTTCGGAACGACAAACCTGAAGGTTTGTCGCTGCATTAGCTAGTTCGGTGAAAGCACAATCCTGAATCCAATGAACGGTCTGCGAGCGCCAGGTTCCGCGGCCCCGCGGGTCGTGGTTCTGATGAGCTGAGGATTGTCGGCGAAGCCGCCACCGCGCATCACCCATAAGGCATCGGCGTCGAGGTTCGCGCGATCGTTGCTCTCGTCGTACGGATACGGCTGCAGCGGACTTCGCGTCCACTCCCACACGTTGCCGGCCATGTCGGCGAGTCCGTGCGCGCATTCGGGGCACGCGAGCCGGCCGGCCGGCACCGTCGCGGCAGCGCCGAAGTTCGCTCGATCCCGGCGCGGCTCATCGCCCCACGGATAGCGCCGGCGATCCGATCCGCGCGCGGCCTTCTCCCACTGCGCTTCGGTGGGCAGCGTCACGCGCCAGCCCTCCTTCAGCACCTGCGCCAGCCGCGGTGGTGTAGACGCTGAATTCTTGAGCGCGGCTTCGAGCCATCGACAATATGCGAGCGCGTCGGTCCACGAGACGAACGCCACCGGGTGATCGGCCGGCCCTTGCAG
>JALDXK010000361.1:0-6443 GCA_032155105.1 Acidobacteriota bacterium | reverse complement strand
CTACGAGCTTCACGACGTCTGACAGCATCAGGCCAAACACGCTCCGGCGCGTAGCGCCGAGCGCCATCCGCACCGCCAGTTCGCGTGTGCGCGTGGCCACCATGAACCCGACCACGCCGACGATGCCGAGCGCCGCCAGCAGCAGCACCACGCCGCCGGCGAAGGCTACGGCTACGGACTCCGACACCAAATCGCCCAGGCTCTTGTCGACGAGGTCTTGTCCGGTCACGACGCCGTGGAACGCCACACCGGGCAGTGCCTCGACGCCCAGCTCGCGAAGCCCCGCCTCCAGGGCGGCTTTCAACTTCGCTTCGTCGCCCGGCAAGCCGCGCGCGATGAGGTGCACCGATGGCGTGAGGTTCTCGGGCAGTGGCAGCAAGATCTGCGGCCGGTCAGTGGTCAGTTGCGACGTGGCGAAGTCTGCGGTCACGCCCACGATCGTGAACTCCTCCTCGCGGCTCTCTTCAAGTGTGATCGTGATCCGCTCTCCAATCGGCTCGGTGGCCGGAAACAGCTGCCTCGCGAGCGGATCGGAGATCACCGCGACGGGCGCCGCCATGACGCGGTCCTCGAGCGTGATTGTCCGGCCTCGCAGCAGCCGCGCGCCGATGGTCTCGAGGAAGCTTTCTCCGACACGCGTGACGTGCGCCGTGACAAAGTCCTCTTCCTTCGTGCTGGCGACTCGAAAGGTCCTGGAGTCGAAGTCGATCGGCATGCCTTCGGCAAGGGCAACAGAGCGAACGCCGCTCGCTTGCTGGAGATTGTCGCGAACCCGTCGAATCGAGAACGCGGCCTCTCGCTCCGGTCCGGTCGGCGCCGGCAGACGCGCGGCTGCCAGGCCCTCGGTTGGGAAGCCGAACTCCGCTGTGCGTACCCGATCGAGCATCACGCCGCTGATCACGAGAAACGGGACTGCGATGCCAATCTGCACCAGCGCTGCCACGCGGTGCACCCGAATCGTCTGTCGGCCCCCGCCGCCGGCATCCTCCTTGATCGCGTGAATCAGGCTGGGGCGGCTGAAGCGAACCGCCGGCAATAATCCGAAGAGCACGCTTACGACCAGGCACAGCCCGGTTGAGATCAGGACACTGACCGCGTCGAAGTCGATCTCTTGCGGCACCGGCGCGCCGAGATACCATCCCGCGACGGCGGGAATACCGAACAGCACCAACGCGCTCAGCGCGCCTGCAGCAAACGCCACCAACATCGCCTCGAAGAACAGGTGCTGGATGAGACGCCGCCGGTCCGCGCCGAGCGCGGCGCGGATCGACAACTCGCGCTCACGATTGGCAGCGCGGACCATCATCATGCCGGAGATGTTCAGGCACACGATCAGGAGCACCGCCGCCACCAGGCTCAACATGACGCTGGTTACCCGCCGGCTCTCCGGCCGGCCGGCGGCACCCATCGAGGTGTACGGCTCGACGGTGGCCGACTTGAACTCGTTCGATGCGGGATGCCGTTCGGCCAGTCCAGTGATCGTTGCCGACACGAGCGCATTGGCCTGCCTGATGTCTACGCCAGGGTCGAGTCGGCCGTGGATCCGCACCCAGTCCGCGGTCCTGTCGTCGCGCAGGCCCGGCTTCTCCCTCAGGCGCGGATGCCGTTCCAGCGGAACGAAGAGCAGTGAACCCGGCGCCTGAAAGAAGTGGAAGTGACCGTGAAAGTCGTTGGGCGTGATCCCGACGACCGTATGCGGGATGCCGTCGATGGTCACGGCTTTCCCGATTATCTCGGGATCCGCGGCCATTCGGCTCTGCCAGAAATCGTGACTCAAGACGACACGCGGCTCGGCCGATGGCGCGTCGTCGGTGGCGGGATCGAATCCGGATCCGCGCGACAATGCGATGCCCAATGTGCGGAAGTAGTTGGTCGAGACATAGAGCGTCGTGACCCGCGGCGGCGCGGCGTCGTCTGGAGTCGGCTCGCCGAACTGACTGGATTCCCGCGTCCAGCCGGTGATCGCCATTCCGGTATTGGCGTCGCGCAACGCCTGAAAATCCGGATAGGACCATTGTGGGACCGCCCACACGCCGGCTTTGACGCGGAGCGGACCGAGCGGGAGCACCAGCAGCTCGACCAGTCCGTCGGTGTTGATGCCGCGTGCCGGCGCGGTGATGGCACGAGTGAACGTCGTGAGGGCGACCAACGCGCCCATGCCGATGCCGAGCGAGATCACGCAGACGAGCGTGAACCCCCGGTCCTTGGCGAGTGAGCGCAACGCATGGGCCAGGTCGCGGCCGATCGAGCGAAACGTATCGAACATATCCTGCATTTGACGCGTCTTCGTTTCGAGCGGTTCAACTTTACAACACAAAGTCCTCTGCCGTATACTGCAAATCGTCAGGCATGCAGATTCTCAGGGCGGCCCATTTCGGCATGTGCTTCGGTGTTCGTGATGCCGTCGCGCTCGCCTTCGAGCACGCCGACGCCGGCCCCCTCACGATCCTCGGCGACCTCGTCCACAACCCTACCGTTCTTGGTGCCCTCGAGGCCAAGGGCATCGCCGTGGCACAGGATGTCGCGCACGTCACGACGCCAACCGTGATGGTGACGGCCCACGGCACCTCCGAGCGCGCCCTGGCGCGGACCCGTGCCCTGGGGCTGACGGTGCTTGAAGCGACGTGCCCGCTCGTCCAGGTTGCGCACCGCGCCGTCATGGCTCTTGCGCGCGAGGGTTACCACGTGGTGATCGTCGGACAACGCGACCACGTCGAGGTGCGCGGCCTCACCGGCGATCTCGATCGCTTCGACGTCGTGCTCGAAGACGAGGACGTCCTCGCGCTCGAGGGGCATCCGCGCCTGGGTGTGGCGGCCCAGACGACGCAGGCGGTGGAAAAGGTGCGGCACCTGGTCGAGCTGATCCGGCGGCGATTCCCGCACTCGGAGGTGCGCTTCGTCGACACGGTCTGCAAGCCCACCAAGCAACGGCAGTCCGCCGCGATCGAGATGGCGCGGCAGGCCGACGTCGTGATCGTCGTCGGCGGCCGATCGAGCAACAACACGCGCGAGCTGGTCAAGACCTGTGCGCGCTACTGCGCCCGCGTGCATCACGTGCAGACCGAGGCCGAGCTGCGGCCCGAATGGTTCACTGGCGCGACCATCGTCGGATTGACGGCCGGCACCTCGACGCCCGACGATGTCATCGATCGGGTCGAAGCGCAGATCCGCCTGCACGATCGCGACGGGGTGGTTACAAATCAATCTTGAGACCAAGGCTGAGGCTCTTCAGCGAGTCCCTGAAGAACACGCTCACGGTTGGCCGGCCATCGTGCCACTCGAGAAAAATCCGCGACGCGCGTCCCAGCCCCTGCATGACGATTCCGACGTTGGCGGTCATATCCACCCGCCAGTTCCGCTCGTCCATGGTCGAGACATCTAACGCGGCGTAGCACGCCACGCGCCGGCCACAGGGACCGGGGCCCGTCTCGTACTCCACGCCTGCCTGTGCGCGCCAGGGCGCAAGCTCCGATTCACCGAGATGATAGGCCCATGCGGCCTCGCCGTAGGTGCGCCAGCGCGGAGACCATCGCCAGGCAGCACCGACGCTCAGCTCCTCGCGCGTGTAGTTGAACCGCTCACCACCAGTCCGCTCGAGGTATTCGTCGCCCACGTGCGCCGAGACGTGAAGCAGCGCGATCTTCAACGCCAGCCGCCTGCTCGAGGCGGTGGTCACGATCAGGCCATAATTGCCGTCCCACCCGACGACATCGAGCCGGTTGTGTGAATCGAAGAGCGCATCGAAACCGGCCTCGAGGCTGACCTGCCACGCGCGACCGCCGGGCTTCGCAGGACTGAATCGCAGCATGCCGAACCGACCACCGGCGCCCAGGTGCGTCCCTGGACTGCCGATGCCGCCGACGCTGCCGCCGAGGACGAAGCTTTCAGCCAGCACGTTGGTCGGGCGGTGGGGGTCGGCCAGGTAGAGCGTGTAGGCGTCGCCGCTGGGGAAAAGCGTCACGGACGCGCCGGAGGAAAGTACCCAGGTGGGATCCTGTTGGGGCTGATCGCCCGGTTGCTGCGCGAGGGCCGTCGATCGGCTCGCGAGAATCCCCGCGGCGGCCAACGCGACCAGGAACCTCCTTGGCATCCAGGAACAGTTTACGCGGCTCCGACTAATATGAATCGATGCCCGATCGCGCTGACCTGCTCGTCTTTGGCCCTCATCCTGACGATCTTGAAATCGGGCTCGGTGGCGCCATTGCCAAGCACGCCGCTCTGGGTCATCGCGTCGGCCTGTGCGACCTGACGAGGGGCGAACTTGGCACCAACGGCACTCCCGAGCAGCGAGTACGCGAAAGCGTGGCTGCGTGCGCCGTGCTTGGGGCGAGCTGGCGCGAGAGCCTGGCGCTTCCCGACGGCGACATCGGCGGCGATCCCGCGCATGTTCGCCAGATCGTCGCGCTGATTCGGCGCGCCAGGCCCAGGACGATTGCTGTTCCGTACGGCCGCGATCGCCATCCCGATCACGTCGCGGCGAGCCGCCTGCTCACCCGTGCGTCGTTTCTCAGCGGCTTGACGCGCTACGCCGCGGCGGGCGACAAGTGGCGTGCGGACTGGCTGCTGTACTACTTCATCAACGATTCGACGCGGCCGTCGTTCGTCGTCGACGTGTCGGCGCACTACGACACCAAGCGCGCCGCGCTGGCCTGTCATCAGTCGCAGTTTGCGCCGCCATCGACCGGCGCCACCGAGACGCGACTGAACACATCGCGCTTTCAGCAACTGATCGAAAGCCGCGACGCGCAATTCGGCGCGCTCATCGGGACGGCGTTTGCCGAGGGCGTCGTGGTTCGTGAACTGCTGGTCCGCGAGGACCTGCTGAAATGAACATCGGGATTGCCTGCTACGCATCAGTCGGCGGCAGCGGCGTGGTGGCGTCCGAGCTGGCGCGGTGCCTCGCCGATCGCGGGCATCGCACGCACGTCATCAGCAGCGATACGCCGTTTCGCCTGCGCGAATCGGATTCCGACGTCCGTTTTCACCGGGTCGAGACTCCCGGCTATCCCTTGTTCCGCGAGCCGCAATACCTGCTCGCGCTGGCCAACCGCCTCGTGCAGGTCGCGCGCGCGCATCGGCTCGACATCATTCACGCCCACTACGCGATTCCGCACGCGGCGGCGGCCTATCTCGCGCGCCAGATTCTGGCCGGCGCGGCCGGCGATGCGCGCACCGTGCCACGCACGATCACCACGCTCCACGGCACCGATGTGACGATTCTCGGCTCGGATCCGTCGTACCGAGAAACCGTCGCGTTCTGCATCGATCAGTCCGATGCGGTGACGACGGTGTCAGCCAGCCTGCGTGACGACACCAGGCGAGAGATGCCGGTCAAAGCCGACATCGTCGTCATCCCGAACTTCCTGGACTGCCACTTCCACCGCCGTGCGCCCGATGCTCAGTTGCGGGCGCGCTTCTGCGGTGCCGACGAGAAGCTGGTGATTCACATCTCTAACCTGCGCCCGGTGAAGCAGGTGGACGCAGTGGTACGCGTGTTCGCGCGGATCAGGGAGCGTGTGCAGGCGCGTCTGCTGATCGTGGGCGAGGGACCGGAGTTAGGCAGGGCGGAGCAGCTGATCGAGCAACTGGGCGTCACCGCTCACGTTGAACTCGTCGGCGAAGCGCAGGACGTGGTGGGCCTGCTGTCGGTGTCGGATCTGTTTCTGCTGCCGTCGCTGCAGGAGAGTTTCGGCTTGTCGGCGCTCGAGGCCATGGCGTGCGGCGTGCCAGTGGTGGCGTCGAACGTCGGCGGCCTCCCCGAAGTCGTGACCGATGGCGTCACGGGCTTCCTGCATCCGCCGGGTGACGTGCAGCGCATGGCCGAAAGCGCAATGGCGATCCTGTTGGATGATGCCGCGCACGCGCGAATGGCGGCAGAGGGCGCACGGCAAGCAGTGGAGCGCTTCAGCGCGGATCGAATCGTTCCGCAGTACGAGGCGCTGTACGAGCGCACGCTGAGCCGGACCGCTGGTTAAGTGGTGCCGTCGTTGACCCACTCCTTCGCAAGCGTGTAGGTCGCGGCCAGCACCACGGGGCCGACAAACAGTCCGACCACGCCGAACGCGATCAATCCGCCAATCACGCCGGAGATGATCAACAGCATCGGCAGTTCCACGCCGCGGCGAATCAACATGGGCCGAAGCACATTGTCGAGCAGCCCGACCGGCACACTCCAGATCAGGAGCGCCGTGGCCCACCCAGTGCTGCCGATCCAATAGAGCCATCCAATCGACGGCACGAGTACCAGCATAGGACCGATTTGCGCGATGCCGAGGATGAAGGCGAGCGCCGCCAGCAGGGCGGGATGCGGAACGCCGCACATCCACAGGCCGACGCCGACCAGGAGTGACTGCACGAGCGCCGTCAGGACCACGCCGAGTGCGACACTGCGTATGGCCTGGCCGGCAAGCCGCAGCGTTCGCTCGCCTGGCGCGCCCCCCAGG
>JALDXK010000360.1:0-6466 GCA_032155105.1 Acidobacteriota bacterium | reverse complement strand
GCGTGTAGCCGTCCCGATAGCCGGTCTGGCCGGCCGAAAAGGCATCGACGAAGACCCACGTCTCCTTGCCGTCCTTGGTGAACTTGAGCGTGGTTCCCGACTCGGTGCACGAGTTGCCCAGCTTGAACGAGTCGTCGAGCTGGAGCTTGCACCATTCGGGATAGCTGCCTTCGACCGTGCCGCCCGCCGCTTTCGCCGCATTCTGGAAATTGCGTTGAATCTGCAACGGGCTGGCCTTGGTACCCTCCGTCGGCCGGAAGGCGACGACACGCCATTGGCCTTCCACTTCGATCAGCTTCGCGTTGCCGTCCGCGCCGATCGGGCCGACCGGGAAGCGGCGCATTTCAAATGGGCTATCGGAGCACTTTGCGATGGAGTGTCCTGGCATGCGAGTGAACAGCTGCGGGTCGGTGCAGCCGCTGGCGTCCTGCTGGGCGAAGGCTGAAGACGCCGTGATTACGATAAGGAGGACAACAAAGAATGCGGCACGAATCAACGATAGGACTCCCGTGGAAACGACGGTCACACGCCCGCCGATAGCGTTTCGATTTCCGGACTACGTTTCATTATCGGTTGGGATGGCAGAGACGACAAGGAACGGGCGTGCCGCGGCGTCACACCTGTGATCGATCGGCACGCTGATCGTCCCGTCAAAGACCTTACTATCAGCAAGTTAGCTCATGGCTCAACGCTTGCACACCGCACCGCGCATGACCATAGCCGCTCTCGTGCTCGCTCTGCTCGCCCTGCCATTGACGGCGCGGGCGCAGCCGACCGATCCCCCCGACGGCGCCATCGTCGCCTCCGCGCAGGTCTCCGGGTTCGACCTCGGTCGCCTCAGTCCCGGCCTCCAGGAAGACATCGCGAGGCTCGCCGGCGGACCACTCGATCGCGCGCGCCTCAACGAACTTGCGACACGCATCGAAGAGGAGCAGCCGCGCTACGTCGCCGCGGTGCGCGTTGTCAGCGTGCCGGCAGACGAGGTGCGCGTCGTATTCGTCGTGGCACACATGCGCGATCAGGATCGACGCGGTGACGCCAATGCCCGCTATCTGATCGAGCGCGTGGAGGTCCGCGGCATCAGCGAAAGCGATGTCGCCGCTCTGAACCCAGAGGTGCAGACGCTGGTCGGCACGCCCCTCGGATCCGAGGACGTCGACAAGGTCGAAGCGAAGCTGAGAACGGCATTTCCGGACTACGACCTGAGCCGGCGGGTGTCTCGCGGCCGCCGCTCCGGGGAAATACGCCTGGTGTTCATCCTCGACCAGAGGGAATCGGCGCGATGGCTGCGCTTCACGCCGCTGAAATCCAATCTGCTCTATCACTCGGATCAGTTGTGGGGCGCCTTCATGGACTTCCCGATCAGCGGCCGCACGTTCCGCGTGACCCCAATCATTGCGATCGACCATGGTGATGAACTGATCGAGGAGTACTCCGGCTTCGGCGTGCGGGTGGAGAGCCGCAAGCTGGGCACCGAACGCCTGGGCGCAAGCTTCGAGTGGACGACCTTCGATCAGGATTGGCGCGATGCGACCCTCGCGGCGTTGGTCGGCAATCCCGTCATCCCTGGCGCGTACGACGATCGCACCACGGTGACACCGCTCATCAACTTCGCCCTGACGCGACAGCTGAGCGTCGGGGGCGGCGTGGCCATCACCGAGCTCGAGCCGTTGTCCGGCGTGCCCGAATCGCAGATGACCAACGCCTACATCGGGCAAGTCCGGTTCGATCCTCAGTGGGAGCACGCCGGCGCGGATCACGCAGTCGAGGCGCGATTCACCGTGCGGTCCGCCTCCGAGACGCTCGAGAGCGATTTCACCTACACGCGGTATTTCGGACAGGCCGAGTACGAGTACCGGCGGTCGAAACACACCGTGCTGGCATCGGGCCTTGCCGGCGGCATCGATGGCCCGGCGCCACTCTTCGAGCGCTTTTCGCTTGGCGATTCGCGGACGCTGCGCGGCTGGAACAAGTACGACATCGCGCCGGCCGGCGGCGATCGCGTCTTTCACACGTCACTCGAGTACCGGTATAGCGGCCTCGCGCTCTTCCTGGATTCCGGCACCGTGTGGGACACCGGCATCGACAAACGCGTCCGCGTCGCCGCCGGATTCGGCCTCCACACCGACCCGTTCTTCATGACGCTCGGCTTTCCGCTCAACACCGACGATGTGCGGGCGGTGTTCACGGCAGGTGTGCGATTCGGCGGCATCGGCATGCGGAAGTTCTGAGGGCCATTCGTTGACGCTCTCGAAACCCTCGGTGTTTGTGCTGCTGGTTGCCGCCACGCTGACTTCGCTCGACGCGCGGCTGGGATCGCAGGCGATGACGGTCACGACCGCGGGCGGTGAGGTGCGCGTACAGGCACCTGGATTCCGATTCATCTCCGGCGAACCGCTCGCCCGCTTGAAAGACGGGTTGACGGTGCGCGTGGAACTCGAGATCCGCGTGCTCGCCGGACCCGGCGCCGCGGCTGCCGCGGCCCAACGGCGTGAGACGTTTGTTCTAAGCTACGATCTTTGGGAGGAACGATTCGCGGCGGCGGTGTCGGGCACCGGATCGCGATCGGTCTCGCACCTGACCGCGGCCGCGGCCGAGGCGTGGTGCATTCAGCAACTTGCGGTGCCGGTGAGCGGGCTGGGCACGCTTGCCAGCCAGCCGTTCTGGATTCGACTCGAGTCGCGGATCGTCAATGGCACGAGCGACGGCCGCGAAGACGAGGGCCTGACCCTGCGGGGCATGATCGAGACGCTGAGCCGCCGCCAGTCCAGCGAGAAGACGTCTCACTCGGCAGAGGCCGGCCCATTCCGGGTCCGGCCGTGATGCAAGGCTGCGCGTGAACCGACTTCGCCATCGCCTGATCGCCGCCTTTTTCGCCGCCACGATCCTGCCGTTCGCCGCGGCCACGTGGATCGGCGCCTCGCTGCTCGATCGCAGTCTTGGCTACGCGACCACCGGCGAGCTCGATCGCCTGTCGCGCACCCTCGAGGCCACGGTGAGGCAGTTCTATCAGCGAGAGCGCGAGGCGCTGAAACAGGATGCGCTCGTCGGACGGACCACGCCGACGATGCACGCCGCGGCCGACATTGCGCAATGGCCCGAGCCGGTTCGGGTGTTCTGGCAGAGCGGCGAGGCAGAGCGGTTCGCCCTCTCTGGGCCGGGCGGCGATCATCTCGATTACCTGCGCCGTGTCAGCGGTGAAGGACCGGTGAGCGGCGTTGAAGCATTCAGCCGCGACCTCCGCGGGATCCGGATGGAGCAGTTGTCGGCCGAACTGCGGCAGACCCGGGAGCTGGTGGAATCGATCGAAGGCCGCGACTTGCGCCGTGGCTTCACGCTCACGCTGCTCCTGCTGCTGGGCGGAGCATGGCTGCTGTCGCTGGCGCCCCTCGTCTTCATCGCCAACCGCATCAGCCAGCCGATTCAGCAGCTCACGGCAGCGCTCAGCGCATTCGCCGCCGGCGACTGGACACGGCGCCTGCCGGTGGGGAGCGAAGGGAAAGGCGCGCGCGACGAGGTCGGCACAGCGCTCGACGCGTTCAACCACATGGCCGACCAGTTGCGGCAACAGCGGGAGCGGCTCGTGTACCTGACCCAGATGGCCAGCTGGCAGTCGCTGGCGCGCAAGACCGCGCACGAGCTGAAAAACTCGCTCACGCCGATTCGACTGACGGTGGAAGAGATCCAGGCCCGGCAACCCGCGGACCGTGCCTTCATCGATCAGGCGGCGCAGATCGTGGTGAGCGAGATCGACTCGCTGGAGCGGCGCGTGCGCGCCTTTTCTGAGTTCGCCAGCGATCCCGCGGTGGTGCTCGAAGAGGTCGACGTCAACGCGCTCGTTTCCGAGCGGATCGCGTTGCAGCGACGCGTCCACCCCGACACCGACTTTCAGTTGCGGCTCGACCCGCGACGGCCGCTCGCCCACGCTGGCGCGGACCTGGTGAAGGGCATCCTGACCAACCTCGTGAAGAACGCCGCCGAGGCCGCCGGGCCGAAAGGTACGGTGCGCATCGTGACCGCCTCTACCGAAACGTTTGTGCTGATCGACGTGCACGATTCGGGTCCCGGACTGAGCGCCGCCGCATCGGCCACGCTCTTCGAGCCCACCATCACCTTCAAGAAGCAGGGCATGGGACTCGGCCTGTCGATTGCGAAGAAGAACGCGATGCTGTCCAACGGCGATCTCTCGCGCCTCGACGGCGAGCTGGGCGGTGCGGCATTTCGCGTCTCTCTACGGCGCGCCGATGCGGCCCTTCGACTTCGCTCAGGGCAGGCAATCGCGGCGGGGCAGGTGTCGTGACCCGTCGTCAGCACATCATGATCCTGGACGACGAGCCGAACATCGGCTTGTCGCTGCGGTTGATCCTCGAGGGCGAGGGGTATCGCGTCACCATCTGCGACTCGGCGGCGCAGTTCCACGCCGAGCGAGGCCGGACGCGCGCCGACCTGTACCTGCTCGACGTCCGGCTGCCCGACGGCAACGGCATCGACGTACTGCGATCGCTGAAACAGGCGGACGACCCGGCGCCGGCGGTGATGATCTCCGGGCACGGCACCATTCGCGACGCCGTCGAGGCCACCCGCAGCGGCGCGTTCGACTTTCTCGAGAAGCCGCTCGCCCGCGACCGGGTGCTGCTGGTGGTGAAGAACGCGCTGGAGCGTGCCGACCTGCAGCGCGAGAACCAGCGCTTCCGCGAAATGGTCGGCGAGGCGCCGCGGATGATCGGCAAGAGCGCCGCATTCCAGCAGGCTGTGCAGCAGGCGACGCAGGTCGCGCGTTCCGATGTTGCCGTGTTGCTCTCGGGCGAGTCGGGCACCGGCAAGGAGCTGTTGGCCGCGCACATCCACCGCGAGAGCCCGGTAGCGTCGGGTCCGTTCATCAAGGTGAACTGCGCCGCTATTCCCACCGAGCTGATCGAAAGCGAGCTGTTCGGCCACGAGAAGGGGGCGTTCACCGGCGCTGCCGCATTGCGCCGCGGCAAGTTCGAGCTGGCCGACGGCGGCACTATCTTTCTCGACGAGGTCGGCGATCTGCACGAAGCGTCGCAGGCCAAGCTGCTGCGCATCCTGCAGGACGGCGAGTTGCAGCGCGTCGGCGGCGAGCAATCGGTCCGGGTGACCGTTCGCATCGTCTCGGCCACCAATCGCCGCCTCGACGAGCTGATCGCCGCTGGAAAATTTCGCGAGGATCTCTATTACCGGCTGAGCGTGGTGCCGATCCGCGTGCCCGCGCTCCGCGAGCGACCGCAGGACATCGGTGAGCTGGTGGCGTATTTTCTTGGCGAGTTCAGCGCGCGCAACAACTTCCGGCGGCGCGAGATCGACCCGGACGTGATCGCCGCGCTCGAACGCTACCACTGGCCGGGCAACGTGCGCGAGTTGCGCAACGTCGTCGAGCGCATGGCGATTCTCACCACCAGCGACTGCATCACGGCGGAATCGATCCCGCTCGAGATCCGCCAGGCGCCATCGCCGCGATCCGGGAACGGGTTGCAGGAGGTGCGAGACACGGCCGAGCGCGAGCGCATTCGCCAGGCACTGGACCAGGCCGGCTGGAACGTCGCCGGCGCGGCGCGGCTGCTGGGGACCGAGCGCACCAGCCTGCACAAGCGGATTCGAGCACTCGACATCAGGCGCAGTTAGACATGTCGTCTCCGAACCGCGTTCGCGAGCTTGCTCGCACGATCTGGAACTATCACCAACTGCATCACGAATTGGCGCATGCCGATGCCATTCTCGTGTTGTGCAGTCACGACAAGTCGGTCGCCGCGTACGGCGCGGAACTGTTCCTGGCCGGATGGGCGCCGCTGCTGATTTTCTCAGGTGGCCGAGGCGCGGTGACGCGTCATCTCTGGCACGAACCCGAAGCGGAGAAGTTTGCCGCCATCGCCGCAGACATGGGCGTGCCACGCGATCGGATACTTATCGAAAGCCAATCGACGAATACGGGCGAGAACGTGCGGTTCACCAGGCAACTGCTCGCAGACCAGCAGATCGACGCGCAGACATTCATCCTCGTGCAGAAGCCATACATGGAGCGCCGGAGCTACGCGACGTTCAAGCGCCACTGGCCGGAGAAGGACGTGATCGTCTCCTCGCCGCGGGTGTCGTTGGACGAGTACTTGAGTGGCTACTCACACGAGACGCTCTCGACAGACGATGTGATCGCCATCATGGTTGGAGACCTGCAGCGTATTCGCCTGTATCCCGCGAAAGGCTTTCAGATTCCGCAAGACATCCCGGACGAGGTCTGGGAGGCCTTCGAGGAACTGGTACGCGCGGGCTATGGGAAGTACTTGATCGCGTAGCGACAGTCGAGCGTCATGACGGCTTCGGGCAACGGCCGTCACGACGTTCCGGACTCGACAAACACTTCGCGACACGCCCGATCACGTCGGGCAGGGCACTGGCGGCGCCGCGCCGCACCATCCAGCCCAGGTCGAAGAGATTCAGCGCGGCCATGGCG
>JALDXK010000359.1:0-6481 GCA_032155105.1 Acidobacteriota bacterium | reverse complement strand
CCGGGCAGCACCGCGCCCTGCGCATCCGTCACACGGCCCTGGATGGTACCCGTGCTGCTCGCGCCGCCGCCCTGGGCAAATGCGGACGCGCTAAACGACAGCGCCACCAGCAAGGCCAGAAGGCCCGTAGTCCAACGCCTCATGCTCTCCTCCTCAGTTCACGTGGGGGCGTCTCGATTTCAGATGTCAGAAGTCAGATTTCAGATTTATTTGTTGCAATCCGAAAACTGCCATCTGCTGTCTGCAATCGCGTAAGCGCGCCCGACAAATACAACACCAAACAACACCGGTTGCCGACGAACGACGACGTGCCCGAACGACGCGACGGAATGAGTGCGAGGTATTGCCCGAGAAGTATCCGAATTGTCTTCCGAAGTAACCGGAACAATACAGGGTTTTAGGGATGGATTGCAAGAATTCAGGGCTGAACTGCCGCTTGGAGGGATATGTGCCGGGGACGGCACAGCTTGCCGTGGGATGGCGAATTCGGGCCGGGTAGGAGGAGTTGGGCCGGGAAGGTAAATCTTGCCGGGATCTCGCTAATCGAGACCCCGGCAAGGAGTGCGCCTAGAACAAGAATCTGAAGCCGACGCGCGTGGTGAACGGGGCCAGGATCGCCGACGGTTTCTGGTAGCCCAGACCCGTCGCGCGGCTGATCGTCTCAGACGCGTGGCTGTTGGTGATGTTGAAGAAGTCCATGTAGGCGCGCAGGCGGATACGGTCGGTGAAGGAGAAGCTCTTCTCCGCCCGCACGTCGAAGACCCAGATGTTGTCTTCGCGATTCGCGTTCATCGGTTCGGCGAAGGCGATCGTGCCATCGCTGGCCGCGGCCTGGCGCACCGACGTTGCGGTCAGGCCAAGCGCGGCCGGCGCGGTGATGGTCAGCGTGCGCGCGTAGTTGGCGCCCGACTGGTGACGGAGCACCGGCGACAGCCTGATGCCCCACGCCGCGTCGTACGAGCCCGACGCCTTGAAGTTCCACACCGTGCGATCTTCGACGCCCGGGTTGTTCGGATTGCGCACCGGCCCGTTCGGGAAATCGCTCATCCAGGTGTAGCCGAAGCCCATTGAGCCCGACCACTTGTCGCCGTAGCGCTTGTTCATCGACACTTCCGCCGTCTTGTAGCGCGCATACTGGTCGACATTCATCACCACCTGGCGGTTCGGGAACTGCGACGCGTTCGCGTTGGGCATGCCGAAGAAGGTGAGGTTGCGATCGTCGGCGGTGTTGGCGCGGCCGTCCACGCCGATGTCGACGAACGTGTACGGCACGGTGAACGCTTCGGGTCCACGTCCGGGCTGATAGGTCGCGATCAAGTCGTCTTCGGTCTTGTAGACGAAGCCGGCGCGCATGCCCATCGTGTCGGTCAGCTGCCGTTCGATCCAGCCGCTGGCCTCGTGGCTGTACGGCGCCTTGATGTTCGCGTCGATGCCGATGGCGCCCTCGAGCGACGCGGCGCTCTGCGCCCCCTCTTCGCCCGGCTGCCAGCGGCGATCGCCGTTGACGTCGTTCCACGCATAGGTGGCCGACTTCGCCGGCGTGTTGGGGTTGGCATTGCTGCCCACGCCAACACCCGGGTTGTGCCAGTAGAGCCCGTAGTTGCCCTTGAGCACCGTCCGGCCATCTCCGGACAGATCGAACGTCAGGCCGACGCGCGGCGCGGCGACGTTCCAGGTATAGAACTGCGTCTTGTCGAACGTCTTGGCCACCACCTGGCTGGCGAGGCTCGGGAACTGGCTCGCCCACTGCGCCTCGGACCCGGCGAGTTGCTGCTGCTCCGGCAGCCAGCCGCTATAGCGGTCGTAGCGGAAGCCGGCGTTGATCGTCGTGCGGCCGACCGACCACGTATCGTTCAGGAAGACGCCGATCTGATCGAGGTTGGCGAGCGCGTTGAGCTGGTCGTGCGCGCTCAGCTTGCCCGCATCGGTCGCCGTCGGGAATGCGAACGTCACCTGGCTCGAGACACCGTTGTTGTAGATGTGATCGATGTTGCCGCCCCACTGCTGCAGGTAGCCTTCCCACGACTGTTCCTTGAGCAGTTCGGCGCCGAACTTGAAGGTGTGATTGCCGGTGCCGGTGTCGAGGAAGTAGGTCGCCGCGCCCGTGTACTGCTTGCGATCGCGATCGAGCTGCCAGATCTGGTTGGCGCCCTCGAGCACCGCGCGGCCGCTGTCGCGCCAGAAGTAGTCGGTGTCGCTGTTGGCGATCAGCGGGAAGTAGTAGCCGAAGTCGCCGTAGCGCGCCTCGACGTACAGCTTGTCGCTGATCGTGCCGTTCCATTCACCCTTGTAGACCCAGCTGCCCGAGTCCTGCGCGAAGGTCTCGTCCGGCGTCGGATAGGTGTAGGCGGCGAACGGCAGACGGTTGGGCTGCTCCTTCTGGCCCCACTGGAAGTAGCCGATCAACTTGTTCTTCTGGTTGATCTGGTAGGTGCCCTTCACCACCGGGTTCCACAGCTTGGTGTTGAAGGTGCTGTCGAACTGGAAGTTGGGCTGCGCCACGGCGTTGAACTGCTCGCGGTAGGTGCCGAAGAGCCACGCCTTGTCCTTGACGATCGGACCGCCGGCATTGATGTCGTGATCGTAGTAGCGATCGATCTCGTTGCTGTGCTCGCGAATCGGCGAGTTGTTGAACGCCGTCGGCACGGTGTACTCGCCCGGAATGTTCGACCCCTGCAGCGCGTTGTTGTACCAGTCGAGGTGATACTCGCCCTGGAACTGGTTCGAGCCGCTGCGGGCGATGAACTGCGACTGCACGCCCGGGTTCGGCATCTCCGCCGACTGGCCGCTGGTGCCGAGGAACGCTTCCTCGAGTGACGCGTAATCGAAATAGAAGCCCGCGCCGCCGGTGCCTTCAGTCGTGTTGATGCCTTCGATCAGCACCCGCACCTGCCCGGTCATGCCGTACGCCTGGTAGCCGGTTTGCGTGCCGGCGCGATTGCCGCCCACGTCGATGCGACCCATCTGCACCGACGGCGTGACCGCGAGCAGCGCCCACATGTCGCGCCCGTTCGGAATCGACTGCAGCTGCTCCATCTTGAAGTTCTGCTGCACGCGCGTGGTGCTGGTGTCGATCACCGGCGAGGCGCCGCTGACCGTCACGGTCTCCTGCAGCGTCGCCAGCGCAAGCTCGACGTTCACGTTCGCCGTGAACCCCAACGTGATGGAAATGCCCGCACGCTTGAGCGTGTTGAAGCCGGCCAGCTCGAAGCTGAGTTCGTAGTTGCCCGGCGGCACCGCGGGGAACCGGTAGTTGCCGGTTTCCGACGTCACCGTTGTTTGTGCCTGAATCAATGCCGGACTGGTGGCGGTCACCGTCACACCGGGCAACACCGCGCCCTGTGCATCCGCCACGCGACCCTGGATCGTTCCCGTGCTGCTCGCACCGCCGCCCTGCGCGAACGCCGGCGCGCCCAACGACACCGCGATCATCAGGGCCCAAAGGACCCGTGACCAACGCCTCATGCTGTACCTCCTGTGGGGACGAAACGCCAATTACAAACGACGAACCTGCAACTTCTAGCGTTTGTCGGCGCGGTGATCAACCGTCCCGGGACAGTTCGCTGGGCCGAACTGCTCGTTCAGCGGGATGAGACGTGGGATGAGAGGAATATATCTGTCGGGATCGGGGATCCGGGAACCGGGCCGGATCCCGGTTCCCGGTTCCCGGTTCCCGAGCGAGCGTTAGAAGAGCACCCGGAATCCCACGCGCGCGGTGAAGGGCGCGAGGATCGCGGTCGGCTTCAAGTACTGCCGCCCCGTCGCGCGCGAGATCGTCTCGGACGCGTGGCTATTGGTGATGTTGAACAGGTCCAGGTAGGTCCGCAGCCGGAACCGCGGCGTGAACTGGAAGCTCTTCTCCGCGCGAATGTCGAACACGGTGATGTTGTCCTCGCGGTTCGAATTGGCCGCTTCTGCGTAGGCCAGGGCGCCCGACACGCTGATCCCCGGAGCAGGCGCGGCGGGGATCGACAGCGTGCGCGCGAAGTTCACGCCCGACTGGTGGCGCAGCACCGGCGAGACGCGGATGCCGTAGGGCGCGTCGTAGCTCGCCGTGGCCTTGAAGCTCCACGTCGAGCGATCTTCCACGCCCGGCTGGTTCGGGTTCTGCGGATAGTTTTGCGGAAAGTCGCGCAGCATCGTGTAGTTGCCGCCGACCGACGCCGACCAGCGGTTGCTGTAGCGCTTGTTCATCGACGTTTCGATCGTCTTGTAATGCGAGTACTGGTCGACGTTGCCGACGATGATCGTGTTCGGGAACTCGGCGGCATTGGCGGTCGGGAAGCCGAGCATCGGGATGGTGCGATCGTCGCCGGTGCCGCGCACGCCGTCGAGGCCGTTGTCGATGAAGTTGAACGGCGCGGTATAGGCCTCGGGGCCGCGCAGCAGCTGGTAGTTGTTCGGCGTGAACAGGTTGTTCTCGTTCTTGTACACGAACCCGGCCCGCATCCCCATCGTCTCGCTGAGCTGCCGCTCCACCCACGCGCTCGCCTCGTGCGTCCACGGCGCGGTGATGTCCGGATCGATCTCGATCGACCCCTGCAGCGATTCGGTGATGAGCGTCGTCTCTTCACCCGGCTGCCAGCGGCGATCGCGGTTGGCGTCGTTCCACGCCCACGTGGACGACTTGTCGGCGGTGTTGGGATTGGCGTTGTCGGACTGCGTGACGCCGGGGTTGTGGTAGTAGAGGCCGTAATTGGCCTTGACCACTGTCCTGCCGTCGCCGCCGATGTCGTAGACCATGCCAATGCGCGGCGCCACCTCGTTCCAGGTGAACAGGTTGCGCTCGGCGAAGGTCAGCGCCGGCACGCTGGCGCGCCCGATGGTCGCGCCAATCTGCTCCTGCTCCGGCAGCCAGCCTGTGTAGCGGTCGTAGCGCACGCCGGCGTTCACGGTCGCCTTCCCGAACGACCAGGTGTCGTTGAGGAACAGGCCCATGTGATCCATCGCGGCGCGCGAGGTGAGGCAATCGTGCGCGGCGAGGCTGCCCACCTCGCAGGTGGCCGTCGGCAACCCGAAAATCACGCGATCGGGCGAGCCGTTGTTGTAGCGGACCTCGATGTGGCTGTCGCCGCCGCGGCGCGATTCGAAGCCTTCCCACGACTGCTCCTTCAGCAGCTCGGCGCCGAACTTGAACGTGTGGTTGCCCGTGCCGGTGTCGAGGAAGTAGGTGCTCGCCAGGTTGTACTGCTTGCGATCGCGATCGAGCTGCTGCTTCTGGTGCGCACCTTCCGTCGACACGTTGGTGTCGTAGAAGAAGTAGTCCGCGTCGCTGTTGGTGATGAGGGGGAACGCGTAGCCGAAATCGCCGTAGCGGGCTTCGAGATAGAGCTTGTCGCTGACGGTGCTGTTCCATTCACCCTTGTAGACCCAGCTGCCCGAGTCCTGGAGGTTCGTGTAGTCGGGGCTGTTGATGGCCACCACGGTGACGCCGCCCTGTGTGCGGTTCGGTTGCACCTTCTGGCCCCACTGGTAATAGCCAATCAGCTTGTTCTTCTGGTTGGCCTGGTAGGTGACTTTGCCGACGGCGTTCCACAGCTTGGTGTCGAACGTCTTGTCGAACTGGAACAGCGGCTGCTGCACGGCGTTGAACTGCTCGCGGTAGGTGCCGAAGAACCACGCCTTGTCCTTGACGATCGGGCCGCCGGCGTTGACGTCGTGATCGTAGTAGCGATCGATCTCGTTACTGTGCGCGCGAATGGGCGAGTTGTTGAAGGCCGTCGGCTCGACGTACGCGTCGGGCAGGTTCGATCCCTGCAGCGAATTGTTGTACCAGTCGAGGTGATACTCGGCGGCGAAGTTGTTCGAGCCGCTGCGGGCGATGAACTGGCTCTGCACGCCCGGGTTGGGCATTTCCGCCGACTGGCCGCTCGTGCCTAGGAACGCTTCCTCGAGCGACGCGTAGTCGAAATAGAAGCCGGCGGCGCCGGTGCCTTCCGTGGTGTTGATGCCCTCGATCAGCACGCGCACCTGGCCGGTTTGTCCGTACGCGGCGTAGCCGGTCTGCGTGCCGGCGCGGTTGCCGCCCACGTCGATGCGCGTCATCTGCACCGACGGCGTCACGGCGAGCAGCGCCCACATGTCGCGGCCGTTCGGGAGCGACTGCAGCTGGTCCATCTTGAAGTTCTGCTGCACGCGGGTGGTGCTGGTGTCGATCACCGGCGAGGCGCCGCTGACCGTCACCGTTTCCTGCAACGTGGCGAGCGCGAGCTCGACGTTCACCTGCGCGGTGAAGCCCAGCGTGATCGCGATGCCCGATCGTTTCAGGGTGCTGAACCCCGCCAGCTCGAAGCTCAACTCGTAGGTGCCCGGAGGCACCGCCGGGAACCGGTAGTTACCGGTCTCGGAGGTCACCGTGGTCTGCGGCTGGATGAGCGCCGGGCTGGTGGCGGTCACCGTCACACCGGGCAACACCGCGCCCTGTGCGTCCGCCACTCGCCCCTGGATCGTGCCGGTGCTGCTCGCACCCCCACCCTGGGGG
>JALDXK010000358.1:0-6484 GCA_032155105.1 Acidobacteriota bacterium | reverse complement strand
CCCCCCCGGACGCGCAGCACACCACGACGCTGGCGGAGCGCCGTCGCGAGGTCGTCTCGGCCATTGCCGACGTCATGCGCCAGCGGCGGACCTGGCTGGTGCTCGGCTTTGCCGCGATCGCCGGCGCCGGCTTCGAGTCGGTGGGATTGCTGGTCGGTCCCTATCTGCTGGACCGCGGGTTCAGCCAGGAGCAAATCGGCGCGTTCCTGTTCCTGCCGACAGTGGCGGCGATGATCGCCGGGGCGGCGGCCGCCGGCCTGCTCGCCGATCGGATCGATCGACGGGTCGCGGCCGGCCTGACGCTCGTGGCGATGGCCGCGACGATCATCGCGCTCAGCGGCGTCACCAATGCGTCCGGGTGGGCGACCCTCGCGCTGCTGGTGCTGCTCTACTTCCTGATCGGCGCGCTGACCACCACCTCGTACGCACTGTTCATGGACCTCACCGACCCGCGACTCGCCGCGACCCAGCTGAGCGCCGCGATGTCGGCCACCAACCTGTGCGAGTCGTGGTCGGCGTTTGCCGTCGGCTGGCTGACACGCACCCTGGGCTACGGACCGGCGTTCTCGTGGATGGCGGTGGCGTCGCTGTTGGCGCTACCGCTGCTGGCACGGCTCCCGAAGACGCCTAAAGCTGCTTGAAGAACGAGCCGAACGCCATCGGCTTCGGCAGGCTGTCGATCTTGAACAGGGCGGCGGCGTTCTGGTGGAGCATCATTTCCTTGTCGCGGGCCGGCAGGCTCAGTTCCTCCATGAACTGCAGGTACGACTCCATCGTCGCCAGCGGCCAGTCGGTCCCGTACAGCAGCTTGTTCGGGTTGACCCCCCACAGGATCATCTCCTTCAACTGCTGGCTCATGTACGCCTCGAAGCGGTCCGTGAAATCGCCCAAGGTGAGCCCGGAAATGTCAGTGTAGACGTTCTCGTTCTTGTAGACCACTTCCATACAGTCGCGAAACCACGGGTTGCCGAGGTGGCAGATCAGGAACTTGACTTTCGGGAAGTCCACCGCAACTTCGTCAACGTGGAGCGGGTGTGAGTACTTGACCTTGCCGCCCGGCGCGTAGGTGTCGCCGGTGTGAATCATCACCGGGACGTCGAATTCCTCGGCGAGGCGGTAGGCCGGCTCGAGTTTCGGATCGGCGGGATAGAACGGCTCGTACCCGGGGTACAGCTTCAGCCCCTTGATCGCGCGCGTCTCGAGCAGGTCGCGCAGTTCGTCGACATCGGCCTGGGAGAAGGTCCGCCACGAAATCCCGGCCACGACATGGAGGTTGGGAAGGTGTCGCGTCGCCTCGACGACGGCGCGCGCCGACGGCCGCCCCGGGGACACCTTGTACGACGTCAGGATGATCGACTGCTCGACGCGATTGCGTCGCATGGCGGCCTGCAGGCGCTGCAGGCACACCGGCAACGCGGGGGCCGACTCGTCTTCGTACAAGTTCACATGGGTGTGGCAGTCGATGATCATCCGTTACTTGCGAGTGTAGCGTGAGATCACCTGGGCGGCCCAGTCGCGTCCGCCGATGCCGAACGCTAGCGCCGCGGCGAGGCACACGGCAGCGAAGGCGATTTGGAATGCCGATACCAGCACGGCGGTCTGGATCGCGAGTTGCTCCGCCGCCATGAACAGCACGAACACCAGCATCGCGTAGCGGGCCACCGCGCCGACGGGCTCGGCGGCGGCGCTGCCGATGTTGCTCAAGTAACTGAAGACGAGCCCGCCGACCACTCGCGACAGCAGCGATCCGAACACGAGGATGCCGATGGCCAGCACCAGGTTCGGAATGAAGGCCGATAGCCGAGCCAGCAGCAGCCGGCCGGTCGGTAATCCGAGCGCGTCGAGAAGCGCGATGAAGACGCCGGCCAGGATGAGCCAGTAGACGGCGCCGGCGATGAGCGTGACGGTGGTGACCTCGACGCCGCCGCGGACGAGAAAGTCATCCACACCGGATCGCTCCGCCAGCTTGTCGACCTGCATGAGGCGCAACACGCGAACCGCCAGGCGCCTGAGCATCCGCGCCGCCAGCCAGCCGACGATGAGCAGCAGGATCGCGACGACGAGGTCCGGTAGAACTTCGGCAACCCCAGCCGCGGTGTCCTGGAGCGATCGAAGCAGCGTGCTGGACTCGAGCATCGGGGGTCAGCCTCCGCGCGCATCGTACCGTACCAGAGGGGAGCGAGATTGTTCCGCGCGCCCGCATCGGAAGCCTGCAGGAAGTTTCCGGGCACCCGCCAGCTCGGCGCTGGGTGCACCGCGGCTCGCCGGCGAACTCGCAGATAATCTGCCGTCGTGATGAAGATCGCCGTCGTCGGCGCCGGAGTCGCCGGGCTTTCGGCCGCTCGCGCGCTTCGCGCCCACGGTCACGACGTGCAGGTATTCGAGCGCTCGGCCTTGGCCGGCGGTCGCGTCGCCACACGGACGATGCGCGCCCTCGAGCTGCCGCGCGGGCTGTCCGGCGAGGTGGCCTTCGATCACGGCGCGCAGTACTTCACGGTGCGGGACGATCGCTTCTCCGCAATCGCGGCGGAATGGGAACGCGATCGCGTGATCGCGAGATGGAGCAGCCGCATCGTCTCGTTCGGCGCCGAAGGGTGGGAGGAACTCGACACCGAGACCCACCGCTACGTCGGCACGCCGGGCATGGCGACCATCGCCTCCGCTCTCGCGCAGGGCCTGGCGATTGAATACGGACGGCGCGTCGAGGACCTCGCCGATCTGCTGGCCTCTCACGACCACGTCGTCCTGGCGATTCCCGCCGACCAGGCGCGGCCGCTCGTCGCCGGAATCCCGTCGCTTGCCGACCGGCTTGCACCGGTCGCCTTCAGCCCCTGCTGGACGGTGATGGCGGCGTTCGAGGAGCGCGTCGCGGCCCGCTTCGATGGGGCGTTCGTAAGTGGCCATGCGCTCGGATGGATTGCGCGCAACTCGTCGAAGCCGAAGCGCAACTGGCAGATCGACACGTGGGTACTGCACGCCACGACCTCGTGGAGCGAGGCCCACCGCGACGATCGGTCCGAAGACGTCGGCGCGTTTCTGATGGAGGGGTTCGAGGATCTCGTGCACGCCGGATTGCCGCGCGCGTTCTTCGCTACTGTGCATCGATGGCGGCACGCAACCGCTGATCCGCCGCTGGCCGCCGGCGCCATCCACGATCGCCAGGCGCGCATCACGTTGTGCGGAGACTGGTGCCTGGGGTCGAGAATCGAGGACGCGTTCCTCAGCGGGCTCGCGGCGGCAGAGCTCCTGTCGGCCTGAATGGCACGCGCATTGCGTGAACGGACACATGCCCACAGACCACAAGCCCAAGCGCACGACTGACACGCCGCCGGCGCCGGCGCGCGAGCCCGACAAGGGCGACGACATCCCGGACGTCCCGCCAACTGAACCGCAGCCGGAACCCATTCGGGATCCCCGGCCGCCGACTCAACCAAAAGGGCCGTACGTCACTTGACCGGGCGGGTGCGAGCGTCGGAGCCCGCCACCCAGGCAGGAGGTGCCAGATGATTCGCAGCGTAAAGCACCTGACCAAGTTCACGATCACCGCCACCGATGGCGACGTCGGCTCGGTGGTTGACTTCTACTTCGATGACGAGCGGTGGGCGATCAGGTATCTCGTGGTCGACACCGGAAAATGGTGGCCGGGCCGCAAGGTGCTGATCTCGCCAATCTCGGTGATGCGGGCGGAGTGGGGCAACCAGCGGCTGCTGCTGTCCCTTCCGCGCGACCGGGTCAGAAATGCGCCAGATATCGATACCCACAAGCCGGTATCGCGGCAGCATGAGAGCGCCTATTTCGACTATTACGGATATCCGTATTACTGGGGAGCTCCGGGGCTCTGGGGCGCGTATCCGACTCCGATGTTGCCTACCGCTGGGGAGATCGCGCAAGCCGGGCGGCAGGTGGCGGCCGAGGGGCAGCGCGCTGCTGAACGTGGCGATGCGCACCTGCGCAGCGCATCGGAGGTCACGGGCTACACGATTCACGCCACTGACGGCGATCTCGGCCACGTCGAGGACTTGATGTTCGATGACGTCAGCTGGGCGGTGCGCTACCTGGTGATCGACACCAGCAACTGGTGGTTCGGCAAGCACGTCCTGATCGCCCCGGACTGGATCTCCAACATCAACTGGTCGAACCGTACTGTCACGGTCAACGTCAGCCGGCAGGTGCTGAAGAACGCGCCGGCGTATGACCGTGCCGCACACCTCGATCGGCAATGGGAGGCGGCCTACTATCAGCACCTTCAACAGCCCGGCTACTGGCTCGATGCCGGCGACGCGAGGGCGGCAAAGACGGCGCAGGAGTACCTGCGTGAATCAGCCGAGTCGCCGGAGGATCCGCTCGAACGCCGGGCTCTGCCTCGATGAGGCACCGCCGCGACGTCGCCGTGTGCGCGGCCGGCGCAGCGGCGGTTGTCCTCGCCGCCACAATCGCCGGTGCGCAACCAGGCCGCGCGCCGGCGGTGCTGGTCGCCGAGTACGACGGCGTGATCCATCCGGTGGCAGCCGAATTTCCTCGACGATGCGGTGTCGCGCGCCGGCCGCGAGAGCGCGCCGGCGCTCGTGCTAATTCTGCGCACGCCCGGCGGGCTGCTGGAATCGACACGAACCATGGGGTCGCGGATCATCGCGTCGAAGGCGAGCTGTCGGCTTCGGCCCAACTCGCCCAGGCCGCCGCGGTGATCGGGGGTGAGCCCGGCGCGATGACGCTGCGCTATCTGCAGACGCTGAACGAAATCGCCGCCGAACACAACTCGAACGATCGTGTTTCCGCTGCCGATCGATCTGTTCGACGCCCTGCGCGGCAGGGCGGCACGGACCCAGGACGCGAGTGGCTTCATCCGTCCTTCGGCGTCTTCTTCTGATTCGGCTTGACGACGCGTCCGCGTTCGCCACCGGTCCATCGCATCTGCACGAGGGTGCCGAAGGCGCCGAGCGCGACCCAGGCCCAGGGCAGCCACCACATGCCAGGGGCGGGGTTCAGCGGATACACGACCCACGGGTTACCGGCGGCCGCGGCCCTGAGGGGTCCACCGTCGCCCATCAGCGCGAGCCCGCCGATCAAGAGCGTCCACCCGCCCGCGAACGCGGTGCCGGCGATGATCACGTAGCGTTGCAGCCACGTCGCGGCCACTGCACCGGCAACTGAGAACAGGATCACGACGGCCGGATGCGGATCGCCTTCGACCTGGGTCCAGATCAGGTTGACGAGCAGCGCGCCGATGCCGGCGCCGACCAGCGCCACGCCCACGAAGTACGCCGCCAACAGTACGGCGGCGCCGATGATGCCGCCGACGAGCGCCGCCAGCAGCATCGGCGTCGTTTCGGCCGGCCCGAAGAACGAGGTCGCCGCCAGCACACCGACGACGAAGCCGAACATGCCGAGGACGATCTTGAAGAGCCGGTAGCCGAAGAAGCAGGAGAGAAAGCCGCCCGCCATCAGGAGAACGGCGGCGGGGGCCTGGTAAGCAGCAGGCAACATCAGAAGGTTGCGCCGATTCTACACTTCTCTGCGGCCGTCGATCGCTTTCCCGACCGAGAGGTCGTCCGCGTAATCGAGGTCGCTGCCGACCGGGATGCCGGTGGCGATGCGGGTGACGCGCAGGCCGAGCGGCTTGAGCAGCCGGGCGAGATAGATCGCCGTCGCCTCGCCCTCGACGGTGGGGTTGGTGGCGAGGATCACTTCTTCGACGCCGCCGCCGGCGATGCGCGCGAGCAGGCCCTTGATTTTCAAGTCGTCTGGTCCGACGCCCTGAAGCGGGGAGATCGCGCCCATCAGCACGTGGTAGACGCCTCGATAGCCGCCGGTGCGATCGACCACGTTCACGTTCTGCGGTTCCTCGACTACGCAGATCACGCGATGATCACGCCCGGGATCGTCGCACAACGGACACGGGTCGGCGTCGGTGATGTTGTTGCAGGTGTTGCAGTAGGTGACGCGATCCTTGACGTCGCGGATCGCCTGGCACAACTGCTCGGCGTCTTCGCGCGGCGTGCGCAGCACGTGGAACGCCAGCCGCTGCGCGTTCTTGGCGCCGATGCCGGGCAGCTTCTTGAACTGGTCGACGAGCTCCTGCAGGGACGCTGGCAACGACATCTAGCGAGGCTCCACCACGACGCGCCTTCAAGACGGCTAGAGGCCGGGGAGGCCCATGCCACCGAGCAGGCCGCCCATCTTCTGCTTCATCGCCTCGTCCACCTTGCGGTGCGCGTCGTTGACCGCGGCCACGATCAAATCCTGGAGCATGCCGAGGTCGTCCTTCGACACCACTTCAGGCTCGATGGCGATCTTCTGCAGGTGCTTGTGGCCGTTCACGGTGACGGTGACCATGCCGCCGCCGGCGGTGGCCTGCACCGTGAGGTCCGACATCTCGCGCTGCAGGCGCTCCTGCATTTCCTGCGCCTGCTTCATCATCGCCTGGAGGTTCATCGTTCCTCGATCGTGGTCTTCTCGACCGGGAAAATTTCGAGGACGGCCTGCA
>JALDXK010000357.1:0-6496 GCA_032155105.1 Acidobacteriota bacterium | reverse complement strand
CACGTGACGCCCGAGGCTGATCCCATCGCGGTGGCGGTCCGCGTCGGCGACATTCTCGACGCCATCGGCGTGCGGCATACCATCGGCGGATCGATTGCCGCCTCGTTTGCGGGCGAGCCGCGTTCAACGATCGATATTGATTTCGTGGTGGCACTTCGGCCGGAACATGTCGCGCCGTTGATCGCCGCGCTGGCTCCGGATTTCTACGTGGCGGAGGAGGCTCTGCGTCGCGCCGTCGAGACGCTTGGCACGGCGAACGTGATTCACCAGGAGAGTCAGCTCAAGGTTGACCTGTTCGTCGCCGGCGGCACGCCGCTCGACGACGTGCAACTCGAGCGCCGGCTCCGCGTCGAGATCCGTCCGGGACACGTGATCTACATTCATCCGCCTGAAGACATCCTGCTGCAGAAATTGCGGTGGTATCGGTTGGGCCGTGGTGTGTCGGACCGCCAGTGGCGCGACATCATCGGCATCATCCGGACGCAAGGGGCGCGGCTGGATCGATCCTACCTTGCTGCTAACGCCGCGGTGCTGCAGGTCGAGCCCGAGCTAGGCCGCGCGCTGCGCGACGCAGGGACGCGCTGAGCGTGTCGTCCCGTATCTCCGCGAGGCGTCCTGCAAGCATTTCCATCGAGCCGAGCCGCGATCCAGATCTCATCGGACGGTACCTCGAAGACGCCGCGCATTTCCCGGGTGGCCATGCGACCGCGGTCCTGCGTCCGCGCACCATCGAGGAATTGTCGGCGTGCCTGCGCGAATCGCGGCGACTCCTCGCCGTCGGCGCGCAATCATCGTTGACCGGCGGCGCCACGCCCGCAGGCGACGTGGTGCTCGCTACCGACCTGCTGAATGCGTTGTCGATCGACGGTCAGCACGTTCGCGCCGGCGCAGGCGTGCCGCTGCAGCAGGTGCAGGACGCGTTGGCACGGATCGGCCGCTGGTTTCCGCCAGTGCCGACGTTCCTCGGCGCCTTCGCGGGCGGCGCGGTGGCCACCGGCGCGGGTGGTGCGGCCACGTTCAAGTACGGCACTGTTCGGGAATGGGTGGACGGCCTTACCGTGGTGCTCGCCGGTGGCGACATCCTCTCGCTCACCCGCGGCGAATGCCACGCCTCCCCCGACGGCGTGTTCGAGATCGACACCAGCAGCGGCACCAGGACCGTTCGCCTTCCGGACCTGCGCATGCCCGACGTGCCGAAGACGTCGGCCGGGTACTTCATCCAGCCGGGCATGGATCTCATCGACCTCCTCATCGGCTCGGAAGGCACTCTCGGCGTGATCGGCGAGGTCACGTTGCGAACCGCGCCGCTGCCGGGCGGACTCTGCCGCGCCTTTGTGCCGGTGGCCACCGAAGCCGGGGGACTGCAGCTGGTGAGCGAGCTTCGCGACTCCACGCGGACGACGTGGGCGACGCGCGATGACAATGGCATCGATGTGGCGGCCATCGAGCACCTCGACGCGCGCTCGATCCAGGTGCTTCGTGAAGACGGCATCGATCGCAAGTGCGCCCTCACCCTGCCGGCCACTGCCGCAATGGTGTTGCTGATCGATCTGGAGCTGTCGAACGAATACGCCTCCCGGGATTTGTGGCCGGTGATCGCGTCGGCGCTCGAGCGCGACGCGGCGGACTCGCCGCTCACGCGGTTCTGCCGCCTGCTCGATCGCCACCATGCCCTCGACGATGCGGAGATCACGCTGCCGGGCAATCAAGCGCGCGCGGCCGCGTTTGCGGAGATGCGCGAGGCGGTGCCGGCAGGCGTGAACCGCCGTGTTGCGCGCGCGAAGCAGTTCGATGCGGCAATCTCCAAGACCGCGGCCGACATGATCGTACCGTTCGGTCGTTTCGACGAGATGATGGCGGTGTGCCGCCGGTTGTTCGCCGAACGCGATCTCGACCTCGCGGTGTGGGGGCACATTTCCGATGGCAACGTGCATCCCAACGTGATTCCCGCCAACGCCGAGGACGTGCGCAAGGGCCGCGAGGCGATCCTGGCATTGGGCGACGCGGTGATCGAAATGGGCGGGTCGCCCCTGGCCGAGCACGGGGTGGGCCGGAGTCCGATCAAGCAACAATTGCTGAGACAGCTCTACGGTGAGGCCGGCATCGCGGCGTTCCGCGCGATCAAGCTGAGCCTTGATCCGCACGGTTCCCTCGCCAGCGGGGTGATTTTCCCAGCACAATGAGGGGGAATGCTTGCGGAAGTACAGGCCGAGGTGGATACCCGCCCGGCCGAGGCCGCGTTTGTTCTGCTGCTTGACTTTGATGGCACCCTCGCCGAGTTCAATCCCGACCCGGCTGCGCCGGAGTTGACGCCTGATCGCCACGAACTCCTGATGACGATTGCGCGGCATCCCGGCCTCTCGCTCGGGATCGTCAGCGGCCGCCGTCTCGATGATCTGCGACGCCGCACGCGTCTGCCGGACCACGTCTACCACGCCGGCCTGCATGGCCTCGAGATCGAGATCGGCGGCACGCGCACCACGCATCCAGACCTTGGCGAGGCCATCACGCGGCTCGACGGCCTCGCGCCGTGCCTGCGCCGGCTGCTCGACGAATTTCCCGACGCCTATATCGAAGACAAAGGCGCAAGTGTGGCGGTACACACGCGACGTCTTCCCGTGGACATGCGCGACCGCGCGTTTGGCCGCGCCGATGTGCTCGCCGTACCATGGATTGCGAAGAACTATGTCCGCCGTCTGGAAGGCAATGCGGTGGTCGAGTACCTGCCGAACATCCACGGCCACAAGGGCGAAGCGACGAGGTGGATCGTCGATGATGTGGAAACGAAATTGCAGCGCCGGGCCTGGGTGGCTTACCTCGGCGATGACATCACCGACGAAGATGCATTCCGCGCCATTACTTCTGGCATTGGCGTGCTGATCGGCTTGCGTCCGACGTCAGCTACTCACAAGCTCGACGGTATCGCCGACGTCGATCGTTTCTTGAGATGGCTGGCGTCCAGATAGTAAGGTCTGATCCGACTCGATGACTGCTGCTCAGCTGGAATCGACGCTGACCAACACTCTCCGCGGCACACGACTGATTGTGGTGGCCAACCGCGAGCCGTACATCCACGTACGGCATAAGCGGAACGCGCGCGGGGTGTGGAACTGGCTCCGCGGACGAAAAGAGACCGAAACCATTGAATGGACGCGGCCGGCAAGCGGCCTCGTCACCGCGCTCGATCCGGTGATGCGCGCCTGCGGCGGCACGTGGATCGCCCATGGCAGCGGCAACGCCGATCGCGAGACCGCCGACGTCCGCGGCCGTCTGCGCGTGCCACCCGACCGGCCCTCGTACATGCTGCGCAGGGTCTGGCTTACGCCTGAAGAGGAGCAGGGCTACTACTACGGCTGCTCCAATAATGCCCTCTGGCCGCTATGCCACATCGCCTACGCCCGTCCGCAGTTCGACGATGCCGATTGGCACCAGTACGTGCGCGTCAACCGCCGTTTCGCCGACGCGGTGATCGAAGAGGTGGGCGACGACCGGGCCGTGGTGTTCGTACAGGACTATCACTTCGCGTTGTTACCGCGCTTCATCAAGGAGGCGCGACCCGACGTGACCGTCTGCCAGTTCTGGCACATCCCGTGGCCCAATCGCGAGGCGTTCCGGGTCTGCCCCTGGAAGGAAGACATCCTGCACGGGCTGCTCGGTAACGACCTGCTCGGCTTTCATGTGCAGTATCACTGCAACAATTTTCTCGACACCGTCGATCGCGCGCTCGAGTCGCGCGTCGACTACGAGCATTTCGCGGCGTGGCGCGGCGGGCGGCCGACCTACGTGCGGCCGTTCCCGATCAGCATCGATCCGACGTTGTGGAAGGGACCCACCAAGCCGGCCGAGCAGGCCTCCGAAGCGCGCGAGGTGCGGCAGCTGCTCGGGCTGAAGGACGAGAAGATCATCTTCGGCGTCGATCGTCTCGACTACACGAAGGGGATTCCCGACCGTCTCAAGGCCTTCGGCCGGCTGCTCGATCAACACCCGGAGTGGCGCACGCGCGTGACGATGGTGCAGGTCGGCGCGCCGAGCCGCGAGCATCTGAAGACCTACCAGGCGTTGATGCGCGAAGTGCAGCACTGCGTCGACGACATCAACGCCAGGCACCAGGCCGACGGGTGGCAGCCGGTGATCTATCGCCCGAAGCATCACCAGCCCGAACAGGTGGCGCACATGTATCGCGCCGCCGACGTGTGCGTGGTGTCGTCGCTGCACGACGGGATGAACCTCGTCGCCAAGGAATTCGTCGCCGCGCGCGGCGATGAACGCGGCGTGCTGGTGCTGTCGGAGTTCACCGGCGCCGCCCGCGAGCTCGATCACGCCGTGCACGTCAATCCCTACGCCGTCGATTCGTTTGCCGATGCCCTGCATCGCGCGCTGCTGATGCCCGTCGATGAGCAGCGCCGCCGCATGCGATCGCTTCGCCAGAGGGTCCACACCCATACCGTCTTCGACTGGGCCGGCGCGCTGCTGCTCGCCGCCGGCCAGATGGAGCCGGTGCGTTGACCTGTCATGAGCGAGAGGCGCGGCCCCCCGCGCCGCGAGTCGAATGACGCCGCTGGACCCGATTCCGCTTCATCACGGCGCCATCGGCAACGGCCGCGTCATCGCGCTGGTGGGCCCCGACACGTGCATCGACTGGTTGTGCATGCCGCGGTTCGACAGCCCGTCGGTGTTCGCGCGGCTGCTCGATCGCGAACGCGGCGGCACCTTCGCGTTCCGGCCCGTGGAGGACTGGCGCGCCGCCGCCAGCTATGTCCGCAACACCAACGTGCTGCGCACCGAGATTGCAACCGCGGACGGTCGCCTCGAGCTGTTCGATTTCGCGCCGCGGCTCCTGCAGGGCCTCAAGGTCGACGCGCCGATCGAGGTGTGCCGCCTGCTGCGGCCGCTGTCGGGCGCGCCGCGCCTGCGCGTGGAGTTCGATCCGCGGCCCGATTACGCGCGCGCGCGGGTGGAGATCGTCGCCGCCGGCACCGGCCTCGAAGTGGTGGGCGGGCCAACGCACCTGCACCTCGCCACCAACGTGCCGGCGCCGTACGTGCAGGACGCCTCGGCGATCCGCATCGATCGCCCGACGTTCTTCTCTCTCAGCGCGGGCCGCCCGCCGACCCTGTCGTCCGCGCCCGAGGCGGAGAACGCGCTCGAGCAGACGATCCGCGGCTGGCGTTCGTGGGCGAAGACCACGGCGCTGCCCTCGTTCGCCCCGGAGTCCGTGCTGCGATCGGCGCTCTGCCTGAAGCTGCACGCCTTCAACGATACCGGCGCCATCATTGCCGCCGCGACCACGAGCCTGCCCGAAGCGCTCGGTTCCGGGCGCACCTGGGACTACCGCTTCTGCTGGCTGCGCGATGCCGCGTTCGTGGTCGAAGCGTTGCGCCGCCTGAGCCATCTCTCCGAGGGAGAAGCGTTCGTCAGGTTCCTGCGCGAGATGGCGGATTCGGGTCCGTTGCAGCCGATCTACGGCATCACCGGCAAGCGCGATCTGTTCGAGGAGACGGTGCCGACGCTGCGCGGCTACGAGGGCATCGGCCCGGTGCGGATCGGCAATGCCGCCTATTACCAGCGCCAGCACGACGTCGACGGCGAGATGGTGCTGTGCCTCGAGACCATCCTCACCGATCCGCGGGTGGTGTGGGAGGATCCCTCGCTGGCGCCTCTGCTCGAGCGGCTCGTCGACGAAGCGATCGCCTCCTTCGACATCGTCGACACGGGTCTCTGGGAGTACCGCACGCTGCCGAAACACTACACGTTCTCGAAAGCGATGTGCCTCGTTGCCGCAGAACGCGGCGCCGAGCTGGCCGAGTTCCTCGGCCTGCCGGTGCACGCGGAGCGGTGGACGTCGTGGGCCGCCGAGAAGCGGCAGATCTTCATGCAGCGCGCCTACAACGCGGAGCTCGGGTTCTTCACGCAGGCCTTCGACGGTCACTACCCGGACGCGTCGAACCTGCTGCTACCGTCGCTCGGCCTGGTCGATCCGAAGGATGCGCGGTTCGTGTCGACGGTGCGCGCTTATGAGAGGCTGCTCGCGCCCAACGGGCTGATGCTGCGCTACAAGCACCCTGATGATTTCGGCGACACGACGAGCGCGTTTTCGATCTGCTCGTTCTGGTGGGTCGAGGCGCTTGCCATGATGGGCGAGGTGGATGAAGCAGTGGCGTTGTTTCACCGGCTCGAGAAGTACGCGAATCCGCTGGGACTCTTCTCCGAGGATATCGACCCCGCAACCGGCGTCCTGCTCGGCAACTTCCCGCAGGCCTACACCCACGTCGGCTTGATCCACGCGGCGATCACCATCGGCGAGATCCTCGACGCGCGCCACGGGTCGTTCCGCGCCTGGTCGTGATCACGTACGGAAACCACGGAGGACGCGGAGGCACGGAGACGACTTTTCAAAATACCAAAGCTGCTTAGCGGCACTGGCGTTTTGAAAAATTGTCTCCGTGGGCTCGGTGTTCTCCGCGGTTCGCGTACGTCGATCGGGTCTGGCTGAGAC
>JALDXK010000356.1:0-6522 GCA_032155105.1 Acidobacteriota bacterium | reverse complement strand
GCTTCGGTCATCGCCGCCGGTTCACCGGCAGTCCGAACCATCACGGTCAGCGAACGCGTGCCCGGCCGGATCGACGTGTAGATGGTGGGTGGCGCCGGGTCGCGGACGCTGTCGTACTTGGTGTCGCGGATCACGCCGATAATCTCCGACTGCGCGCTCTCTTCCGGCGACTGTCCGACGCGTTGGCCGACCGGGTCTTCGTTCGGAAAATACTTCTTCGCTGCGGTTTCGTTGATCAGCACCGACGCGGTGGCATTGGCGGCATCGCGCGTATCGAAGTCGCGGCCTCGCAGCACCGGGATCTGCATCGTGTCGAGGAACTTCGGCGACACCGACATGATGTGCATGTCCTTGGCGTCCTTGTCGTTGGTCGCGCCCTGGCGGAAGATCCCCGTAGTGCTGGTGCTGCCGGACAACAGCGGCGTCCGGGTGAACGACACCGTCCGCACGCCGGGCAGCGCCTCGAGCGCCGCTTGCATCCGCTCGTACAGCTGCGTCACGCGATCCGGTTCGTAGCGGTTGAGCGCCGGGTTGATCCGGAACATCAGGATGTTGCTCGAGGTAAACCCGACGTCCACTGATTGCAGGTTGTGCAATGTGCGCACGAACAGGCCCGCGCCGACGAGCAGCACCACCGAGATCGCGACCTGCGTCACAAGCAGGGCCTTGCTCAGCCAGGTCCGCGACGCGGCGACACTGCGGCTGTTCTCCTTCATTGCGCTCGACAGATCCACGTGCGTGGCGCGCAGGGCAGGGACGAGGCCGAAGATCAAACCGGTCAACATGCTGACACCGGCGACGAAGGCGAGCACCTGCCAGTCGAGCTGTGTGTTCTGGCCGAACGGCAGCAGCTGCTTGCTCCAGTAGCCGATCGCGATGCCGAGTAGGCCGCCCGTGCCGGAGAGCAGCAGGCTCTCGGTGAGGAGTTGCCGCACCAGCCGGCGTCGCGACGCGCCCATCGACAGGCGCACCGAGACTTCGCGATACCGCGCCGCGGCCCGCGACAGCAGCAGGTTCGCGACGTTCGCGCACACGATCAGCAGCAACAGGATCACGATCGCGCTCAGCACCGACGCGGAGCGTGACGATGTCCGGTCGAGATCGTAAATGCCGCGAGCGCCGGGCACCACCAGCAACTCCGGTATCGCCGACGTGTCACGATCGCGATTGCGCGATAGTTGGCGTTCGGCATCGCTAAGCCCGGCCATGAACGTCGCCAGGCCCGATTGGGCCGCCTGCTGGAAGGGTCCGGCCAGGTTGCCGTGGACCTGTTCCAGCGTGACGCCCGGCTTGAGGCGTCCCGCAATCTGGATGTACCAGTTGGTTGGCTCGTCGAGGCGGTGTTTCGGGGCCGGTCCCGTATTGAACGGCTGCGACGGGGTCACGAGCTGCCGCTCGAGCACGAAGGGCACCCACACATCGCGCACGGAGTCGGCCATGCGTTGGATGCCGAGGAACGACGGCGGCAGTACGCCGACGATGGTCACCGCCGTGGTATTGAGGCGGACGGTCTTGCCGACGATCGAAGGGTCGCCGCCGAAGCGCCGCATCCAGAAAGCATGACTGACCACGGCCACCGGTTCGGCGCCGGGCGCTTCGTCCGATTCCTCAATCGTCCGGCCGGCGATCGCCGAGACCCCCAGCAGCTTGAAGTAGTTGCCCGAGACGCCGAAGGCCGTCGCGATCTCCGAGGTGTCGTTGGAGGCGAAATTGAATGACTCGAGCGACGTCCCCGCGATGAGATCGATCATGGTCTGGTTCGCGGCCCTGAGCTGCTGATACGTCGCATACGAGAACGTGCTGCGCACGCGCATCCCCAGATGCTCGCGGGAGTAGCCGTAGTCACTCGAGCTGCGGACCATGTCGTTGTCGCCGGTCCACTTGAGGATGGCCAGCTCCTGGGGATCGCGCACCGGGACCGTTTGCAGCAGCAGCCCGTTCACCGCCGTGAACAGCGCCGTGGTTGCGCCGATGCCAATCGCCAGCGACAGCAGGACCACGACCGTCCAGCCCTTGGAGTGCGCCAGCATTCGAATCGCGTGCTTCAGGTCGTGCAGCATGGGTGCCCCTGTTATCCTTGTCGACGGTGAACTTAACCGATCTTGGGTGGGACGCGGAATGGGTCCGCGTCTTCGACGCGCATGCCGCCGAGGGCCTCGTCCCCGCGCGCGTCGCGATTGAGTTCAACTACATCTATCGTCTCTACGCCGAATCCGGCGAGGTGCAGGCGCAGCAGGCCGGCCGGATGCGCCACCAGGCGCTGGCGCGCGAACAGTTGTCGGCCGTCGGGGACTGGGTGGCGCTCAAGCCGACGCCGGGCGAAACCACCGGCACGATCGAGGCCATCCTGCCGCGGCGCAGCAAGTTCTCCCGCAAGGTGGCCGGTGAACTGACCGAGGAACAGATCGTCGCCGCCAACATCGACACCGTGTTCCTGGTGATGGGCCTCGATGGGGACTACAACCCGCGCCGGCTCGAACGCTATCTCATCCTCGCCTACGAAAGCGGGGCCCGACCGGTCGTGATCCTCAACAAGGCAGACGTCGCCGACCATCTGATCGACGACATAGACGAGATCCAGGCCCTTGCGGTTGGGATACCGGTGCACGCGATCAGCGCCAAACAGGGCACCGGCGTCGAGGTGATCGAACAGTACCTGGGCCGGGGCCGGACCGGGGCCCTGCTGGGCTCCTCGGGTGTCGGCAAGTCCACGCTGGTCAACGCACTGCTCGGCGAGGACATGTTGAAGACCCGCGAGGTGCGGGCGCACGATTCACGCGGCCGGCACACCACGCGTCATCGTCACCTGATCCTGATGCCCGGCGACCGCGGCCTGCTGATCGATACGCCTGGCATGCGCGAGTTGCAGCTGTGGAGCCAGTCGGACGGCGCGCGCGAGACGTTCGACGATGTGGACGCGCTCGCCGCGGGCTGCCACTTCACCGATTGCCGGCATCGGGAAGAGCCGCGGTGCGCGGTGAAGCAGGCCATTGAGGATGGCACGCTCACGGCGGGACGTCTCGAGAGCTACCTGAAGTTGCAGGACGAACTGCAGTCGCTCGACGCACGCAAGAACGCGCGCGAACAGATCAACGTCAAGCGGCGATTCAAGAGCGCCAGCCAGTCGATGAAGAAGATGTATAAGTCGCGGGACAGGGAGTAGCGATTGCGGATGAGGGATTCGGGATTACGGAATCGCGCGCAGGCGCTCCACCTCACCGGCGATCACGCGCGACGAGCTGAGCACAGGACCGAGGCCCGCGCGCACCTTGTCGGCCTCCTCCCGCGTCGCGTAGCGGCCGAGCAAGACGCGGCGCTGCACGTCACCGGGTGCCATCGTCACGTCAATCATGTAGACCGGCAGGTTCCGGGCGCGCAGTGTTCGCTCCACCTGCTCGACTTCGCGCGACGAGTCGTAGGTACCGATCAACACCGAGAACGAGGCCGGCACTGGCGGGGGCGGGCCAATCACGAGCGTGCCGACGGGGACCGGTACGGGCAACAGGCCGGCCGGCAGCCAACGTTGTTCCACGCGCGGTAACGCCGGCCTCACGTCAGGCCCCAGGACGTCCAGTGGATTGCCGATCACCGCAATAACCCCCACGACCAGGACAACGAACAACACGATGGCGGCGATCGCGATCCACCGCGTTGGCGAGGCCGGTTCGGGCTCGCCTTCGGCGCGTTCGCCCTTGATCTTGTGCTTCGGCACCTCGAGGCCAAGATGCGCCGCGGCCAGCACCACGTGCTCTTCCGCGATCCGGCTGGTCTGCTTGTCGCAACCGGCCATCAGCGACCGATCGCAGATCAAGTTGATCATGCGCGGCACGCCGCCCGAAAGGGCGTGCACCAGGTCGAAGGCTTTCGGCGTGAACGTCACCGAGCTGGACCCGCGGGCCACCCACAAGCGGTGGGTCACGTAGGCGTCCACTTCCTCGCGCGTCAGCGCCTTGAGCGAACAGCGGATCGAAATCCGCTGATCGAGCTGGCGCAGTTCCGCCTTGTGCAGCACGTCGAGCAGGTTGAGCTGCCCGACGATGACGATCTGAAGCAGCTTCTGTTCGTTGGTCTCGAGGTTCGACAGCACCCGGATCTCTTCGAGCACGTCAGGGGAGAGGTGCTGGGCCTCGTCGATGATCAGGACGGCGCTGCCGTGGAGCGGGACCAGCGACAGCAGGAAGTCGTGCAGCGTGCGAATCAGCTCGTGCTTGCTGGCTGTCGACAGCCGGCCGACCCGTAGCGCGTCCTTCGACACCACGCCGAAGCTCAGAAGCACTTCGCGCAGCAGTTCCTCGACCGACAGGAACGGATTGAGGATCAGCGCGGTGAAGGTCGTCTCGTCGAACTGCTCCAGCAGCGTGCGGCACAGCGTGGTCTTGCCGGTGCCGATGTCGCCGGTCAGGACGATGAACCCTTCCTTACGGCGGATCGCCTGCCAGACTTGCTGCAGGGCGAGGTCGTGCGACTCGCTGCGGTACAGGAACCTCGGGTCGGGCGTGAGGCTGAATGGGGGCTGGACGAATCCGTAGAAATCCTCGTACATGAAGGCTTGGGCACGCCAAGCGAGGACGCTGCAAGAGCCCGCTGGCCGGACTCAGCATAACAGAGGAACGGAACGCTCGCGTCACGATTGCGCGAACGTCGACACTCGTGCCGTGGTGTTGGTCACCGCGGCGGCGACGAGTTCCCTGCGGACCCGCACGCCGATCTGCTGAGCGGCCTCGGTTTCCCAGCCTGTGGCCACGCCGGAAATGCTTGGCCGGCCGATGCGCTTGTACAGCTCCTGCAGGCTGCGCTGATCGGATACCTGTTCGTCTTCGATCACTTCGACCACGTGCTGCAACTCGTGGGCGACCGTGGCGATCATCTGATCGGGATTCTGTTCGGTGTTGATGGTCGCGCGGAGGTACCGGTACTCGCCGGATCGCGTCATCCAATTCAGCTTGCCGGCCAGGCTCGACTTCATGACCGGGCTGAGCGCGAGGTAGACGAACACGTTGCTGGCTTCGATGCGATCGACCAGCGCGCGGAAGGTCTCCGAGCGTTCGGCGCCCTGCCGCAGCACCGCCACCAGGCGGGCATCTTGTGGGCGGATGCGCGCTTCACGCCACGAGTCGGCGAACGCGGCGGTGGACACGAGACTGCAGATCACGATCGCGAGCAGATGACGCATTGACGTTCTCCTGCCCATCACCGGCCTCTAAGAGCGCAATTCCAAATGCCAGACTACAAATGACAAACGGCGGTGCATCACGTTCGTGCTTGTCCTTGCGATAGACGGGTGCTCTCGATCAGTGGTTCGTCTCGTCTCGAAGTTTGCGGTGTCGAAGATAGGGATAGAATGTCGGCGCCATGCTGCCAGGACGAATCGCCATCACCCTGCTGGTCGCGTCCACGTCTGCGTTTGCGCAAACCGTCCCTAAGCAGGCGGTGTTGGACACCACTGAAGGCACCATCGTCATGGACTTGCTGGCCGACCGCGCACCGAATCACGTCGCCCTGTTCATCAAGACGGCACAAGCGGGTGGCTACGACGGCACCACGTTCTTCCGGATGATCAAGCACGGCATCATCCAGGGCGGCGACCCGGTGACGAAGGACCCCTCGGCGCGCGGCAAGTACGGCACCGGCGGCCTCAACCTCCTCACGGCCGAAATCAACGACGAAAAGCAGACCCGCGGCGCGGTGTCGGCCACACAGATCCCCGGGAAGCCCGACAGCGCCGGGACGCAGTTTTTCATCGCCGTGACGGATCAGCCCGGCCTCGATGGTCGTTACACGATCTTCGCGCGCGTGGCCGAGGGCATCCTCGTGGCGCAGAAGATCTCGGAAGCGGCGGTGGATGCGGCGGGCCTGGCCGTCGATCGCGTGGTGGTCACGAAGGTCACCATCCGCGACAAGCCGGCCGATACGCCGGAGCCGTTCTCGACCGAATCAGTAGAGGAGTTGGCGCGCTATCGGGCGGTGCTGGACACCTCGATGGGCGAGATCATCCTGTCGTTCACGCCCGACACGGCGCCGAATCACGTGCGCAACTTCCTGCGGCTGGCGCAGAGCGGCGTCTACGACGGCATGAGCTTCCATCGCGTGGTGAAGGGCTTCGTGATCCAATCTGGCCACCTGCCGACGCGCGGTCCCTTGAGCGAGACACAACAGAAATACGTGCGGCAGATGAAGGCCGAGTTCAACGACCGGCTGCACGACAAGGGCACGCTGTCGATGGCGCGGCTCGGCGACCCCGATTCGGCCAGCGCGTCGTTCTTCATCGTGACGGCACGAACGCAGCAGCTCGATGGTCAGTACACGGCGTTTGGACAGGTGGAGAGCGGCCTCGACGTGGTCGAGAAGATCGAAGTCGTCGCGGTGAACGGCGAAACGCCGGTGGACCGCGTCGAGCTTCGCAAGGTCACGATCCTGAAGAAATAAACACGAAGGCCACGAAGGTCACGAAGCTGGCGCGGTTCATGGGCGGCGCTTTGCGCCGCTGCGCGGACAAGCGACCGCGACCAAATGAGTCCCAGT
>JALDXK010000355.1:0-6541 GCA_032155105.1 Acidobacteriota bacterium | reverse complement strand
TGCGCGACATCCAGGCCGACTACGGCAAGTTCGGCTTGAACTGGGGCTACGCCAACTCGCCGCTGCTGAAGGGCGATGCGCTCTACGTGCCGGTGCTGCACGGCATGAAGACCGACGACCCGTCCTACATCCTGAAGATCGACAAGATGACGGGCAAGACGCTGTGGCGCGTCGAGCGGCCGAATCCAGCGGTGCGCGAATCGCCGGATGCCTACATCACGCCGGCGTGGATCGAGGCCAACGGCCGCGCCGAGTTGATCATCACCGGCGGCGACGTGGTATCGGGACACGACCCCGCGACCGGCAAGGAATACTGGCGCGCCGACGTGCTCAATCCCGAACGCAACGGCGCCTATCGCATCGTCGCATCGCCGACCATCGTCAACGATCTGATCATCGCGCCGACGCGCGTGTCGCCGCTGGTGGCCATGCGCCCTGGCGGCAGCGGCGATGTGGCGAAGACGCACGTCGCCTGGACGTTCACGCAGGGGCCCGACGTGCCCACGCCGGTGAGCGATGGGAAGCTGCTCTATATCGTGCGCGACACGGGCGTCGCCTTTGCGCTCGACGTCAAGACCGGTGCGACGGTGTACGGCCCGGTGCGTCTGCCATCGGGCACCTACAGCGCGTCACCAATCCTCGCCGACGGCAAGATCTACGTGACTACTGAGGAAGAGGGCCTCACCACGGTGTACCGCGCCGGCCCGAAGTTCGAGATCATCTCGTCGAACCGGCTGCTCAACGATTGCGCGCCCTACTGCCTCAGCACAGTGGCCGTCTCGGAAGGCCAGTTGTTCATGCGCACGTCGTCTTTCCTGTGGGCCATCGGCGAGCGGCGCCGGCCTTCGCGCTGAGCGCTACGGCCAGGGAGGGTCAGAAACTCCAGGCCGTTAGCGTGTCGATGTCCTTGACGATGATGGTCCGTCCGGCGAATGCGGGATGGGCCCACATCGCCGAGTCGGCTACCGTGTACCGCTTCACTTCCTCGTAACGCTCCGCACTCGCTCGCGCGACGATCAATTCGCTGTTGGTAGTCGCGAGCAGCAGGTATTCTCCCGCGCGAACGATCGACGCGTTCTCGGCCTCGCGGCCTTTCGTCATCCACAGCGTCTTGCCGCTCGCCGCGTCGATCGCGACGAACTGCCCGCGGTTCTTGTTCGACAGGCCGAAGATCGTGCCGCCACTCGCGGCCGGCGAGCTCATGTACATCGACACCTGCTCGTTCCGCCAGCGCGCGGTGGCCAACCATCCTTTGCCGGGGCCGGCGGTCACCGAGTACGCGGTCGTGGGCGTGTCGAGGCCGGCCGAGATCACCACGTCGCCGATCACCAGCGGCGTCACGGAATTCTGCTCGTACGGAGTCTTGAGGACCGTTTCCCACAGCAGGCGGCCATCAGTGGCCGACACGCCAACCAGCCTGGTTTGCGACTGCACGATGACCTGCCGCACGCCGCCGAAGGTCGCGATGATCGGCGAGGAGTACGCTGGACCATCGCCCGTCCATCGCCAGCGTACCGCACCGGTTGCCGCCTCCATCGCGGTGAGCGCGCCGTCGCCGGTTCCACCGAGGTACGCGATCACGTTGGCGCCGTCGACGATCGGTGAACTCGCGGTGCCGAATTCAGGCGGCACCGGCGGCGCGTTCTTGCGCCACAGCAGCTTGCCGGTGGCGAGATCGTGCGCCGAGAAGATGCCGCTGATGCCGAGCGTGAACACGCGGTTGCCGGCGATGGCCGGCGTCGACTTCGGTCCGGGACCATGGCCGGTCGCCGCCGGGTTCATCGTGTACGGCGCGTCAACGCCGTCCTGCCAGAGCGGCTTGCCCGAGTCGAGATCGTAGGCAGCGACGATCTCGCGATTGCCCTGGCGCGTGTGCACGACGACGCGAGTGCCCGCGATCACTGGTGAGGCGTGTCCAAGACCGACCTTGGCGTCCCAACGCTTCGTCAGTTGCGCCGGCCACGCCGCCGGCACTGTGAATGACGAGGCGACGCCATCACGCGCCGGCCCACGCCACTGCGGCCAGGCCGCCGGGGATTGCGCCTGACCCGGCGGCAATGAAAAGTTAAAAATTAAAAATGAAAAAAGAGTGGCTCGTATGATCGTCACGAATTACTCCGACTTGAGAGCGAGCACTACTGGGGTGCGCATAGTTAGCCTGATCGCGATAAGCGAAGCCACGGCGCCGGAAACGACGACGCCGATGAGCAAGAGCGCGAGGCTGGTGAGGGGCAGCGACTGGGCGCGATCGCGGAGCGCGGGCAGGATCGCGATCACCGCACAGCCCGTGCCGATCAACAAGCCGCCGAGCACGAGCGCCAGCCCTTCCGACAGCACCATGCCCCGAACGTTGGCGGGCGCGTAGCCAACCGCGGTCAACAGGCCGATCTCGCGGCGGCGCTCGAGCACGTTGCGCGCGAGGACGGCGCCGAGGCCGATGGTGCCGAGCAGCAGCCCGAGCGAGCCGAGCGCCTCGAACGTGGCGAGATAGGTGTTCTCGACCTGGTGGTATGCGTTCCAGCGTTCGTGGGTGCTGGTGACGTCGAGGCCGAAGTCCGACAGCCGATCTTCGAGATGCGTGGTGACCGTCGCATCCAGATTGGGCGGTACTAAAGTCCCGCCCCTACGTTCGGTTGCAGTCTCGATCAGCCACACACGGTAGCCGTCCTGGCGCGGGAACAGCCGCACGAACGCCCCTTCGCCGATGATCAACTCCGACTGCAGCACGCTGTCGGCGAGCGCGCCGACGATGCGCAGCCGGACCTCGGACTGGCCGGCTGGCGTGAAGACGAAGTCGTCGCCAACGCCGAGATGCAACACGTACATCAACGTCGTCTGATCGGCGATGGCCGGAACGGCTCCATCGTCGAAGGTCTTGCCTAGCAGCCGCCACGGATTGGCGATGTCCTCTGGCGTCGAGGCCATGGACGAGGCGAAGGAGAATCGCGGCTCGTCGAGGAACCTGGCTTCGGGAGCGATGATGCGGGGGTTGGTCGGCTTGTAGAGCGTAAGGCAACTGGTTTCGTCGCCGGGCCGCAGCCGGAAGCGCGAGATGCGCGTGGCGGAGACGATCGGATCGTTGGTGTCGAGTCCGAGGCCATCGCGTCCGTCGCTCGTATTGGGATCGTGCATCAGCGGCGCGACCGACTCGGCGATGAGCGAAAAGCCACCCGTGCCGGACGAACGATCGTTGCCGGCGGCGGTCACGTCCTTTCGAAACGCACCGACGCTGACGAGTACGAAGCACGCGAACGCGATCAGGGCGAGGCTCAACACTGATCGCGCGGGCCGCACGGACGTGTGACGCAGCCCAAGACGGAACATCGCCGGAACGCCGCGGCCGAGCGACGTGGACGCGCGGCGTCTGCGGAGGAGGATCGACGCAGCGCAGAGATCGCCGACGAGCCAGGCGCCGCCCGCGCCGAAGAATCCGGCGGTGGGATCGATCGCCCCGGATGCGGCAGCCGCCAGGAGCGCCGCGCCGATGACGATCAACAGGCCGGCGATGATCCAGGTGGCGGTAGCGGATTGCCGCGTGGCTGGATCGGCGTCGCCCTTCAGGAGCGACCGCGCCGTTCGCCGCGTCATGGCGCGCACGCCCAGCCAGATGGCGAGCACGCCGGCGATCAGGGCCCCTGCCACGCCGGCCGCGAGCGACACGGGCGAGACGTGCAGCGCCAGTTCAGTGGTGCCTACGGCGCCGACCCACCACGTGCGCAGTCCATACATGATGGCCGCGCCGTAGCCGATGGCGGCGATGGCGCCAATCACCGCGCCGATCGTGGAGAGGACCAGGCCCTCCTTCAAGAAGCTGCGGCGAATGGCGGCCGGCGAATATCCGACCGCCGAGAGCAGGCCGATTTCGGTGGTCCGCTGCTCGAGTCCCACGGCGAAGAAGAGGTAGGCGAGCAGCAGCGCGGAGACGACGAGGAAGAAGCTGAAGTAAAGAAAATACTCGCCGAAGTCCGTCGTGCCTTGCGCCGCCGCGGCAGCGTCGTCGCGAACATGGCGAATGCTGAACCCCGCCGCTTCCGGATCGATGCGATCGGCGTTGATGTCCGGGTTGCCCGACAACCGCAGCGACGAGACCTTGCCATAGCGCGAACCCCAGAGGCGCTGCCCGTCGGCGATCGAGATGAAGGCCTTCGGAGCGGCGCGATGGCGGTCCCAGTAGTCCTCGTCCGTCGGCCGCACGCGCTTGAGGTCCACCGGGAACGGCGGGTCCCATGAGGTCATGTCGGTGGCGTCGCTGATGCCCGGGTACTCCGGCGTCAGCGTTTGATCGCCGCCGGCGCCATCCATCGGCACCACGCCGGCGAGGGTGAACTCACTGCTGCCCGTTTGGAGGCCCTCCTCATCCGACCAGAGGTAATACTCGAGCGTGACCGTGTCGCCGATCTTTGCCTTCAGATCCTCTGCGGCCCATGCGTTCAGCCTCAGAGGGGGTCGCGGCCAGGTCTCTTGTTCGGGAGCGCCGATCTCCTTTTGATCCAGCGCCGCGACGGTCGAATACGGGATGTCGCGATCGCCGATTCTGATCGAGTTGGCAACATACGTGAGTACGGATGTCGCCGCGTGGCGATCGCCTGTAGCCATGTCTGCGATCGCGCTCTCCAGTTGCTCGGTCAGGAAACCGGCGCGGCTTTCGACGACCGTTACGCCGCCAGGTCCGCTTCGGGTCCGCAGTCCCAGGTCTTCCAGCGTCTTCGCGGTGGCGAGCTGCTCGCGAACCTGGGAAATGGTCCCGCCACCTTTTACGAGCAGCACGTTCACGCGATCGCCGAGGTCGAGGTCGCGCTGCAGGCGCGATAGGGGAACATACAGGGCGAGCACGGGGCCCTGCGACGGGGCGAGCGAGAATTCGCCGAGAGACACGCGATCGAGGATGCGGGTCACGTTGAGGCGGATCCGCTCGCCGGTCACCTCGCGGCGGCCCTGCAAGGTGGACAGCGGAATATCGGTGGGACGTGCGACCCGTAACGTGATGCCGTCACCGGCCGTCGCGCCGAGCTCGGCCGCGAGCGCGGGGCTCAGGAAGGCCTCCCGGTTGCGTGGCGCCAGGTTGTCGACGCCGTGGAACGCGCCAAATCGCTCGTCGATCCCGTAGACCATCACCTGGCCCGCTGATCGTTTCGAATCGTCATGCGACACGGCGCCGCCGAACATCATCACGGGCGCAGCGTCAGCATTGAGATCATCGGCAAGCGCAGCGCGGAACGGTATCGGTGCGGTGATCACGACCTCCGTCGCGCCAAGGCGTCCGAGGGCGATCTGGCGAAGGCTTTCGCGAACGGATGCGCCAACCAGCAACGCGCCGGCCAGCACCGCCACCGCCACAGCCACACCCAACACCACCATCGCGTTGGTGGCCTTGAAGTAACGCAGGCTGGCGCGGACGAGCATGGCTACACCGACAGGACGCCGCGCTGCATGCGCCAGCGCCGATCGAAGCGCGCGCCGAGGGTGTCGCTGTGCGTGACGACGATCATGATCGCCTGTTGCTGCGCGTGGAGCGTGATGAGGAGATTGGCGACGACCTCGGCGGTTTCCGCGTCCAGGTTACCGGTGGGCTCGTCGCAGAGCAGCAGCCGCGGTTGCCGCACCAGCGCGCGCGCGATGGCGGCGCGCTGTTTCTCGCCACCCGACAGCTCTGCCGGCCGATGATCCAACCTGTCGCCCAGGCCGACCTGGCCGAGCAACGTCCGGGCGCGCTCCTCGGCGTTCGCATCGGCATCACCGACCAGCGTTGGCACGAGCACGTTCTCCAGCACGGTGCACTGCGGCAACAGGCAGTGATCCTGCAGCACGAAGCCGATGTCGCGATTGCGGAACGCGGCGAGACCGTCGGGTTTCAGGGCGTAGGGATCGGTGCCGTTGAGCGTAACCGAACCACTCGACGGCGGCTCGAGACCGCCGAGAATGTAGAGCAGCGTGCTCTTACCGGAGCCCGATGGCCCCATCACGCACGCAGCATCGCCCGGCTTCAGCGCGATCGAGACATCGCGCAAGACGTTCAGCTCGCCGGCGGGTGTGGCGTACGACTTTGAGAGGTGATTGGCTTCGAGCATGAGTGTTTGGGCGGTCCGCCTTCGCTACGCTACGGCGCGATCGCCCTACGACTGTGTCCCAACGGCTTCGCGATAGACCTTCAACACGTTTTCGGCCATGTGCGTCACGGTGTAATGGCGGCGCACGCCTTCGGCGCCGCGGCGTCCCATCTCCGCGGCGCGCGCGGGATCCTTCCACACATCGTACAGCGCGTCGGCCACGTCCTTGGCCGCTTCTGATTTGGCGAGCACGCCGCCGCCGGTGCGCGCGATCATCTCGGGGAAGGCGCCGAAGTTCGGCTGCACCACCGGCACCCCGCACGCCATGGCTTCGAGCAGGTACAGGCCCTTCGGCTCGCGGTACGGGCTCGGCACCGACAGCACGTCGATGTCGTGGAAGAACTGCACCTTCTTCGATCGCTCTACCGTGCCGCGGTAGACGAATTCCTCTCCCAACCCCGCCGCGCGCAGGCGTTCGACAATCGCCTTTAGAT
>JALDXK010000354.1:0-6542 GCA_032155105.1 Acidobacteriota bacterium | reverse complement strand
CGTCGGCGTAGACCATCAGCCCTGCCTGCTCGTAGTCCTTGCCGGTGAACGGCATGTCGACCTGGGTGATCGCCTCCCAGGCGCCCTCCGGGGCCGGCTGCATCACGAGGTTCTCGGCGTTCGTGTTGCCGCCGGAAGTCGCAGGCGGTGAGGATGGCGTCTCGCCGCACCCGGGCAGCAATGGCACGACTGCGGTGGACGCGAGGGCGGCAAGAGCTTCTCGGCGGTTCATCATTGCCTATCATTCTAATGTGACCAATCGCCTCGCCGCGCTCACACACTGACCTTGACGGTGTGATGCGTTCGATTCAAGAATCAGCGCATGTCCGATCCCGCCACCATCAAGGACGCACTTGCAGGAAGCCTGAAACGCCTCGCGGCCAGCCCGTCGATCGCCCAGGGCACCGCGGTCACAAAGGTCACCCTGAATCCCGGACTCGCGTGCGAAGTCGAGGACGGGCCCTGGAAGTTCAGCGCCGGAATGACGGAGAAGTACGGCGGCCGGAACACCGGCCCGAACCCCGGCGTCTATGGCCGCGCGGCACTCGGCTCGTGTCTCGCCATCGGCTATGGGATGTGGGCCGCACGGCTCGACATCCCGATCCGTTCGCTCACCGTCGAAGTGCGGGCGCGCTACGACGTGCGCGGCGAGTTCGGGATCGACGACTCGATCCGACCGGGCTACCTTGACATCGTCTATGTCGTCTCCGTCGATACCGACGCCTCTGATGCCGACGTCCATCGAATGCTCGACGCTGCGGATGCACACAGCTCGTTGCTCGATGATTTCCGCAATCCCGTGCCGGCCTCGCGCGAAGTGCATATCGTCCGCAAGACGCCCTGACGCGGAAGCGAGACTGGATGCGCTCAGGGGCCCGCGCCAACGCCACGACGTTCCACCCTCGCCAGAAAAACGCGAATGGAGCGGTTGGCCTCCTCAGGCGCATCGATCATCGTCAAGTGGCCGGCGCCGGCAATGATCGCGACCTCCGCGTGCGGCGTCAGGGCCGCCTGCTCACGAATCGTGTCCGGGCGCGCCTCGTCGAACTCACCACAATGGAAGAGCACCGGCATGCGCAAGGCGCCGAGGTCGGACGTTCGATCGAAGGTCTTGAGAGTACCCGTCACCGTAAAGTCCGAGGGTCCCCACATGTGTTCGAGCAGCTCGAGGTTGGCGTTCACTTCGGCCAACGAACCGAGCAGCGCCGCGATTGCCTCCGGCGGCAACGTCCGCACGATGTGCGCGTGGATCCACTCGCCCCACGCCGCAGCGTGATAGCCCGGCGTACTGAAGTTGCCACTGCGCTCCGCTTCGGCAATGGCGGACTGTGCTTCGGGCGACAATCCCGCCACTAATGCGCGCGTGTCTTCTATCCAGCGCGGCGAACTAAGACAGGGGCTCGCGAATATGACACTCGCGACCCCGGTCGGCCGCTTGGTCATCAACCACTCCATGGCCAAGGTGGTGCCCCATGAATGTCCGAGTACGTGCACGGGACCAGGCGCCAGTGCAGCGCGAACGGCATCCAGTTCTTCCACGAACCGTTCGAGCGTCCACAGGCGGCGGTCATTCGGTCGATCCGATTGACCACACTCCAGCTGATCCCAGGTAAAGACTGGACGCGCGTCACCGAGCGCGGTGAAGTTCTCGAGATAACTGCTGGTGAGCCCAGGTCCGCCGTGGATCACGAGGAGCGGCACCCCGCCGCCGTCGCCGAAGCGAGACCAGGACACGTTGCCGCCCGGGACCGCGATTCTTCCACTCGCGTCCGCTCGTGTCATCGGTCACCTCGCGGCGTGGCTACTCGTTGCCGGCTAGGGTTCATCGGCGCTGGGACCGTAGATCTGCGGCACGGTCGATCCCATCGGGCGCAGGTAGGTCGTGATCTGGCCGCGGTGATGGACGATATCGAACAGGAAGCTCCACGCCATCGGCGACGCCGGGCGCTGCTTGCCGAAGAACTCGAGCGATCCGTCCCATCGCGCGTCAGACAGCGTCGTCAACCGCTCGGCGATCGACGCACTCTGCCGCTCATAGGTATCGACGATCTCCTTCATGGTCGACGGCACCGGCGCTGGCGTCCATTCCGCCTTGCCACGTTCGAGCGCATCGATCAGCATCTGCTCTTCGCAGACGATCTGCCACGCGATTTCCTGCGCGGTGCGCGACTTCGGATCCGGCTTGTACTGCGAGCCTTCCGGAATCCGGGCCAGCACGTTGCGAGTGGTTTTCGATTCCTTGATCCAGAAATCCGTAAAGAGTGCTTTCTCGGCCATCGTCAGATCTCTCGGTATCCAGCTCAGGGCTGGCGATTCTTACGGTACGCGTTTTTCAGCGCGATCTTGCCGCCCCGAAACGTGAGCAGATCACAACCGTTCACTTCGACGCGCGTCCCGTCGGCCCTGGTTCCCGTGAAGGTCCACTCGGACACGCCTCGCTCACCGTGAACAAAGTGACGCGCATTTGCCCAATGGGCATCGGGGAAAGTAGACCAGACCTCTGTGAAGCCCGCCCGCACGGCGTCACGGCCGACGTAGCGAGTTCCGCACACGTCCGGGCCTGCGGACGACTCGAACACGCAGTCGTCGGTCATGAACGACATGAGCGCATCGATATCATGCCGATTCCATGCGTCGGCAAACGCCTGCAAGACCTCCGTCGTCACCTCACCAATCACGTTGGCCATGTCGGTTCCTATCGCGGTAGCTGCGCCGCGAAAGCGGCGTCATCCATTAACTTCCGATACGCGGCAGTCGCGGGCGCGGACAACGCGCCGTCCATTGCCGCCTTGTATCCCACGGGGTCCAGCTCCATCGCTCGACGGAATGCGGCGAGCGACTTCTCTTTATTGCCGGTGAGATACGCGATGAAGCCCTGGTGAACTCGATGCGCGCCGCTGCGCGGTGCCCAGCGGACCAGGTTATCGGCGAGGCTCATGGCCCGCGCAAGATCACCGCTCTGCACGAGTGGACCGCGCTTCCCCGAAAGGCTCCACGCGAGTTGCAGCGGCACCAGCCGCCCCAGTTCGAGCAGCGGGTCGGCGTTGTCATCGACGTTGATGTAGCAGAGTCGATCGTTGTTCAGGCTGGACCCGCCGCCCTTGCGCACCACGAGAATCGACGCCGACTGCCGCCCGCGCCAATCACCGCCGGCGTCGTCACCGGCTTTCAAGGCTGCGTAGAGGCGCTCGGCCAGCTCGCCAGTGGCGCTCTCGAACGCGCGCGCCATGGCGTCGGCCACATGCGGCCCGGCTAGGATGTTGCCCTGCACCGTATACGTGGCGCCCTTGATGTGCCCCTTCCACTCGTTGGCGGCAGGACCGGTGTGCACCGCGATATTGCCTTTGGCGTCGATGATCGCCACCTGCCGGCCTTCGACGCGATCGAACTTGTCTTCGGCGAGCAGTCGCTCGAGCACCTGCTGGGCCGTGAGTCCTTGCCGCAGCAGCTCGAGCCCGCGCGGACCGTAGCCGCCATTCATCGCCGCCTGCGTAGCGACGGCGCCGACGCCCGCCTCCGCCCATGGCACGTGGTTGCCGACGCCGAACACACGGGAGGCCACGGCCACGCCGAGATCACCGGTCACGGGATCGAAGGCGACGATGGAGAACGTGGCGAACGCGGGAGTGCCCGACAGCAGGATGACGACGACGGCGGCGAGAGTCTTCACAATGCCTCCTGAATGAGCGCGCCGATCTTACCGCTCTTGACCATCTCGTTCGACCCGTTCTGCACCGGCGTCCAGCGTCACCGATCGCTCGCCTGTGACCGACTCACGCGGATCGTCACCGACAATTGCCCGACATGCCGCATGGCATGTTCAGCGCCATGAACGAGACATCCGATCACCGTCGACGGCAGCTGTTTGCGTCCAACACCGCGGAAGTCGCCAAGCGTGGCGACGTCGATGGCCCTCAGCTCGGCAATCGCGGCATCAACGCGCGTCGAGAGCGCTTCGAGTTCGCCGGCCACGTCCGCCGCGACCAGCGGACGCCCTTCCAACGGAATCGCGGCGAGCTGTTCAGCCGACAGCGCCTGGCCGCGGGCGTAGGTGAACAGCCGGTCGATCACGCCCGTGATGTGACGCACATGGAACGCGGCGGACGCGACGCCGCCCGGCCTGCGGTTCCACTCCGCGTCCGTCAAGCCGTCTACCATCTCGCCGACACTCTCGCGCACTTGCAGCAGGATGTGCGCAACCGGTTGAAGCACTGCGGGCACGCCCTCGACGGGTCCACGCTGCCACCACTCTGTACTGGCCATTGCTGTCGTCGCTCCTGTTGCTATTCGAGCAGCCTAGTCCGCGCGGCCGCAAAACAAAAGCCCAGAGACGCCTCGCCTCGCGCGCTAATGGCTGACGGCCGAAGGAGCGCGGCGAATCGATCTCCATGAAGGTCGCAAGACGGCGGCAGCGGCTTGTGAGCCGACGTGCCGAGTGCTAGGCTGAGCCCATGACGATTAAGGCCCGCGTCCATGGCGGGCGTTTGATAGTCGACGAGCCGACCAACCTGCCCGAGGGCACTGAGGTTCAGCTGCTCCCGTTGGATCCCGGTGATTGGCTCGACGATGCCGATCGTGCGGCCCTGCACGAGGCCCTTAGGCGATCAGAAGAGGACGTTAAGGCAGGACGGTTGCGAGACGCGTTCGACGTCTTGAAGGGCCTTCGGCCTCGATGAAGGAACGGCGGGTTCGCTTCACGGCGACCGCCGAGCAGCACATCGAGCACGAACGCGCATGGTGGCTCACAAACCGAGATGATCAGGAACTTTTTGCCACCGAGCTCGAATCCGTAGTGAGCATTCTTGCGATCCTTCCTGGCGTGGGGACGCCCTACCTCCTCACAACCATCCTCGAAGTCAGGCGATTCTATTTGCGACGGATCGGCTGTCACTTGTACTACACGTTCAATGACGATGAAGTGACTCTGCGCGCACTGTGGGGAGCCCGCCGCGAACGGGGTCCGACGATCGGAGACTGACATCGGAACGATGCCCGCCTAACGCACCGCGGCTCAGCCTCAGCTACCTCGGGCAAGCTCGCGCTGGCAGACGTTAGGCTGCCGTTTCCAGCCGAGCAACTCGAAGATTCGTTCTTTCGGTGCAAGTAGCCAACGGGGATGGTTGCTCAACTGGCAGCGTTTGCAGGACCAGTCGCCTTCGATGCCATAGACGCCGGGCGCCATCGCCTCCACAGACACGCCCGGCACTTCTCTACGAAGTAACTCGCCCAGGACCCGTGCGTCACCCAGGTGCTTCGGATCAATCGGATCCGACGGCGACGCTCGTAGCAGCGTCTGCGCCTTGTGCTCGAAGATTCTTTCCAGGGGCAAAACTTGGACGGGGTGTTCTCCAATCGCCATCGTTCGGGCATCAACGAGCGAGCCGGCCAGATCGGGGAATACGTCGACGCGAATGCGTGACACAGGATCGACAAGTTGAATCAAGAACTTCGGCACACCAGGCCGCACAACATGGTAGTGGGACACGAGAAACTGCTCGACCACGGTCGGTGAGATCGCGTCGATCGAGCCCGTCACCATGTCGAGATCCGCGATGTCATCCCGCGGGCCTGGTCGCCCGACCGCCGCCATGCCTAGTTGGATGCCGACACCGCCCGTAATAGCGACGCTCTCCGGTTGCACATGAGGCATGAGTCGCTCGAGGCAGCCAGTCAGCCGATCCATCGCGGAGGCCGAAAGGCCCTGTGTCATGCGTCGATCATGCGGTGGACAAGACCGGAATGTGAACATAAATTCACATGCGCCATGAGGAGGCCCGCGATGCATTCACTGACCGGAACCTGGAACGCGAACATCGCGAAGTCGCGCCGCCACGAAAATCATCAATTCGCCAGCGCGACGATGCACTTCGCCATCGCCAACGAGGAAGTCCGGTTGAGTTACGAAGGTGTCAATGCCTCCGGCAAGATCGAGAAGAGCGAGCAGGTGCTGCATGCCGACGGCCTGCCGCACGCCCATCCCCTCGCGCCGGCGATTCGAACAGGTGATCGTGTTCGATCGCGTCTAAACACGAAGAGGGCACGAAGACTCTCTCTCCGTGCCCTCCGTACTCCTCCGTGTCCTCGGAACGTATCAGTAACGGTAGTGAGCCGACTTGTACGGCCCTTCCACCGCCACGCCGATGTAGTCCGCCTGATCTTTCGTCAGCGTCGTCAGCTTCACGCCGAGCTTGCCGAGGTGCAGGCGCGCGACTTCTTCATCCAGCTTCTTCGGCAGGATGTAGACGCGGTTGGCGTCGTACTGCGTGCCCGACAGCGTCGGCTGGTTCGTCATGTTGAAGTGCAGGTCGAGCTGCGCCAGTACCTGGTTGGTGAACGACGACGACATCACGAACGACGGGTGGCCGGTGGCGCAGCCGAGGTTCAGCAGGCGGCCTTCCGCCAGCACCAGCACGCTGTGGCCGTCCGGGAAGCGCCACTCGTCGTACTGCGGCTTGATGTTGATCTTCTCGATGCCCTTGAGCTTCTTCAGGCCGGCCATGTCGATCTCGTTGTCGAAGTGGCCGATGTTGCCGACGATCGCC
>JALDXK010000353.1:0-6554 GCA_032155105.1 Acidobacteriota bacterium | reverse complement strand
GATCGAGTGACTGCTGCGCGAAGTAGCCCATCTTCAGGCTCGCGCCGAGCCGCACGTCGCCCTCATCCGGCGCGAGGTTGCCCGACAGAATCTTGAGCAGGGTCGTCTTGCCGGCGCCGTTGCGCCCCATCACCGCCCATCGCTCCCCGCGGCGGATGGTCAGGTTGAAGCCGTCGTAGATCACGCGCTTGCCGTAGGCCTTGGCCAGGTTCTCGATCACCGCCACCTGGTCGCCCGAGCGCGGCGGCTCGCGGAAGTCGAACTTGACCACGACGCGCCGTTTGGGCAGCTCGACCTTCTCGATCTTGTCGAGGGCCTTGATGCGGCTCTGCACCTGCGCGGCCTTGGCGGCGTGGGTCTTGAAGCGCTCGATGAAGCGCTGTTCCTTGGCGAGCATCGCCTGCTGCCGCGAATAGGCCGCTTCACGGTTGGCCTCGCGCGTTGCCCGCTCGCGTTCATAGAAGTCGTAGTTGCCTGAGTAGACGGTGATCTCGCCGCCGTCGATCTCGGCGATCTTCGAAACGATGCGGTTCATGAACTCGCGGTCGTGCGAGGTCATCAGCAGCGAGCCTTCGTGGGTCGTGAGGAAGGTCTCGAGCCAGATGATCGATTCGATATCGAGGTGGTTGGTCGGCTCGTCCATCAGCAGCACGTCGGGATTGCCGAGCAGCACGCGTGCCATCGCGACGCGCATCTTCCAGCCGCCCGACAGCGCGCCCACGTCGCCGTCGATGCGCTCGTCGTCGAAGCCGAGGCCGTGCAGCACCTCGCGGGCCTGGCTTTCGAGCGCGTAGCCGCCGAGGTGGTCGTACTCCTCCTGCACCTCGCCGAAGCGGGCGAGGATCTTGTCCATGTCGTCGGCGCGCGCCGGGTCGCCCATGGCGTGCTGCAGCTCTTCGAGCTCGTGGTGGAGGTCGCCGACGCGGCCGCTGCCGGCGATGGCCTCGTCGAGCACCGAGCGGCCCGACATCTCCTCGACGTCCTGGCGGAAGTAGCCGATGGTCAGCCGCTTCGGAACGGTCACCTCGCCATCGTCGGGGGCTTCGTCGCCGGTGATCATCCGGAAGATCGTCGTCTTGCCGGCGCCGTTGGGGCCAACGAGACCGACTTTTTCGCCGGGATTGAGCTGGAACGACGCGTCCACGAAAAGGACTTGCTTGCCGTACTGTTTGTTGATGTTCGCAAACGCGATCATGTGACTTGTCCGCCGAAGCGCCCTTGCGCGAAGGTGGAACTTACAAGCTTAGCATCCGATCCACCGGATTTCGTGGATACTACGAAGCCATGCGGGGGGCGCTGATTGCGACAGTCTTGGCGGCGTGTATTGCGACGCTCGAAGTCGAGCCCCCGATCGCCGCTCATCAGGATCAGCCTCAGGTGCGCGCCGTGCTCGAGGCGGCCGGCTTTCCGGTGCCCCCCGACCTGCGTTACAGGGTGCTGGCGGACGGCACCATCCTGTTCGACGGCAACATGGTGCGCGTCGCCGACACGCATCAGCAGACGCTGCACGCATTCGACCCGGCCTCGAAGCGATCAACCGAGGTATTCCCGGGCAGCTACGCCTCGCGGTATGGTCCGTTGGTCATGACGCGCATCGCGGATCTGCTCGCCCGTGTGGGCGAAGCCGATCGCGAGGCGCTCGTGGCGAAGAAGATCGGTGCGGGTTTCGATCGCTCGATCACCAGCTGGCGTGCGCATCCGACCGGACCGACCCTGGCATTGTCGGTTCACTACTATCGCGATCAGCTGTTGAATTCCGCAGTGGAAATGTCGGACGACTATGGCCGTTCCGAGCCGATTGATGCGGCCGAGTTCGAGTTCTTCGCCATTGGGGTCTGCTCGCGTACGGGTGCCGATGCCTGGACCTGCAACGAGGAGGCGCTCACCGCCATCGCCAAGAAGCACGACGTCGTGCTACCGACCCACCGCGCCGGACGGGCTGCGGCTGCCGAAACACTCCTCGACGTGGTGTTAAGGGACCAGTAGGGCGACGACGGTCACCGGTGCGACGAATCGTTCCCCAAGTCTCCCGGCCCCCGTATACTACGCGGCTATGAGCACCTCACGACGCGCGTTCATCGGGGCCTCGGCGGCTGCAGCCGCACACGTCTGGATTCCCAAACCCGTGAAGGGCTACACGGCCACCGAGTTGGCGGGACCGGTCACGCCGATAAAGGCGGGCATCTCGAAATGGGAGCTCGACACGCCGGCGCTCTGCGTGGATCTCGAGAAGCTCGAGCGGAACATCGCGAAGATGCAGCGGTCGCTCGCCGCCAACAAGCTTGGCGTCCGGCCGCATGCCAAGACCCACAAATCGGCGGCAATCGCCAGGCTGCAGATGAACGCCGGCGCGCTGGGAATCTGCACCGCGAAGGTCAGCGAAGCCGAGGCGCTGCTCAACGCCGGCATCGACAAGATCTGCATGACCACGGCAAACCTGTCGGTCAGCAAGATCCGCCGCGCCATGAAGCTCCGCAAGAAATCCGCGCAGTTCATCCAGGCCGTGGACTTCGATCAGAACGCGCGCGACCTCAACGACGCCGCGAAGGAAGCGGGCGTCGTGGCCGACGTGGTGGTCGACGTCGCCGTGGGCACGCGCAGCGGCATTCCTCCCGGAGAAGACGCGCTGGCGCTGGCGAAGCTGGTGGATTCACTGCCGAACCTGAAGCTCCGCGGGCTGCTGTCGTACGACGGCGGCGCGCAGCACATCAACGTGTTCGCCACGCGCAAGGAGCGCGCCCTGCGGAACATCGAGGAGAACGCGCGGACCCGGGAGCGGATGCACGCCTCCGGCCTCAGCACCGAGATCTTCAGCGGCGGCGGCACCGGCACCTACAGCATTCAGCACCGCGTCCCCGGATTCACCGACGTGCAGGTCGGCAGCTACGTCTTCATGGACATGCAGTACCTCGCCATTGGCAGCGAAGACGGCAACCCCGTCTACAACGACTTCGAAACCTCGCTGACGGTGATGGCGACGATCCTCAACAATCGCTTCCCCGGACGGCTCACTACCGACGCGGGCGCGAAGGCGCTGACGCTCAACACGCCGCGCGCCGGCGTGATCGGCGAGCCCGGAATGGACTACAGCGCCGGCTCCGATGAATTCGGATCGATTACGTTCAAGGAAGCCAGCAAGACCTACAAGATGGGCGATCGCCTCGAGCTCATCACGCCGCATTGCGATCCGGTCGTGAACCTCTACGACTACATCTACGCCACCAGGCAGGATCGTGTTGAGGCCGTGTGGGAAGTGACGGCCCGGGGACACTCTCAGTAGAAAACAAGTTAAAAATTAAAAAAGTTAAAAATGCCAAATTCGATTTTTAACCTTTAACTTTTCATTTTTAACTAGACGAGTAGCTGGTATCCCGTTCCGTGCACGGTGATGATGTAACGCGGTTCGTGCGGCTTGGGCTCGAGCTGCATTCGTAGCTTGGCGACGTAGTTGTCCACCGTCCGCGTCACCGACAGCTGGCTGTAGCCCCACACGTCGCGGAGGAGCTGTTCGCGGCTGACGACCTCGTTGCGGTGGGCGAACAGGTATCGCATCAGCTCGAACTCGCGGGCCGACAGCGGCACCCGGCGGCCCTTCCGCGTCACGAGGCGCTGCTGTGGATGGACCTCGACGTCGCCGAACGAAAAGTCCTCGCCGTTCATGGCGTGCCAGTCGTCGCGCCGCACCTGCGCGCGCACGCGTGCCAGCAGTTCGCTGACGCTGAATGGCTTGCTCACGTAGTCGTCCGCGCCCAGGTCGAGTCCCTGCACACGATCCCGCTCGCGGGTCCGCGCCGTCAGCACGATGATCGGCACCCTCGTGCCGCGCGCGCGCAGCGAGCGGCATACCTCGAAGCCGCTCATGCCCGGCAGCATCACGTCCAGCAGCAGCAGCGAGAAGGCATGCTGCGTGAAGGCCGCCAGGCCCTCTTCGCCGGACGCGACGGCGGTGACCTGGTAGCCCTCGAACTCGAGGTTGTCGGCGAGCATCGATCGGAGTTGCGGCTCGTCCTCGATCACGAGCACGTGACGGACATCGTCTGAACGGAGCACGGGGCGATTCATGATGCGGCCTCCGGCGATTCGACGGACCGTGCCGCGGTGGCGACCGCTACCGGGGCGATCCTTGGCAACGAGACGCGGAACGTGCTGCCGGCGCCGGGCGCGCTCGTCACGTCCACCCGGCCGCCGTGCGCGTCGACCAGCTCACGGACGATTGACAGGCCCAGCCCGAACCCGGCCTGGTGCGAGGTGCTCGGTCCGCGGTAGAAGCGTTCGAACACCCGCGCCTGATCGCCGGGCGCGATGCCGACGCCCTGGTCGGTAATTTCGACGATGGCCAGCCGGGGGTCGGTGCGCACGCGGACCACGATGTCCTTGCTGGTCCCTGAATACTTGACGGCGTTGTCGAGCAGGTTGGCCAGCACCTGTTCCAATGCCGCCGGATCGGCGAGGACGTGCGGCCCAGTTCCCTCGACCTGGACGCCGAAGCGAAAGTGATGGCCCGACAGGCCGTGGGCGAAGGCTTCCACGGTTTCGCGCGTCAGCTCGCCGAGATCGACGTGTTCGAGCTCGTAGCTGCGCTGCTGCTGCACGCGCGAGAACTCGAGCACGCGCTGCACTAGTGTCGACAGGCGCGCCGCTTCGGCGCGAATCGTGTCCAGGTACTCAACCAGCTTCTCCGGCGACTTGATGCGATCCAGCTGCAGCGTCTCGGTGGCGGCGGTCAGCAACGACAGCGGCGTCTTGAGCTGGTGCGACACGTGGGCGACGAAGTCGGTTTGCATTTCCGCGAGTTCTTCCCCGCGGCGGTGCGCCCGCACGGTCAAGCCGAGCGCGACGAGCATCAGCGCCACCGACACCAGCGTTGGCCAGTAGTTCTGGCTGACGCCGGCCACGGCCCCTGCGAGTTCCGGCGCCCCAACGCCAATCGCCCATGGTTGCGGCGCCACGCTGCCCGCCATCCGCCCCTGGATCTCGGCCGCAGGGTAGAAGAGCATCGGGAACTCGACGTGGCCGTTCACCGTGTCGGCGCCAGCCTTGCCGTACACCACCACGCCGCGCTCGTCGGTGACGCGAAGACGCAGCGGCATGCCGCTGCTGCGGCGCGCCAGCAGCGCATCGATCCGCGAACGCTGTGGTTCATCGAACAGCCGCTTGGGCATCGTCGACGGCGCCACCACAAAGCCCAGCACGGCGAAAAAGTCGAGGCGCCGAGCATCCTTCCAGAACACCCGCAGCAGCACCTGGTGATCCGTGTTGGGGCCAACGCCATCGGCAGCGACGTAGATGCGTTGGGCCTTGGCGTGGCGCCGCGCCAGCGCCAGCACCGCCCGGCCCAGGGCCGGATCGCGTTCGAAGCGGCCGTCGCGCCCGTAGAAGAGCGCCTCGCCAGGAGCCTGTCCTTCGGTCCAGCTGCTCCAGGCCAGGAAGCGATCGACATGCGGATGCGCCTCCAGCCCTTTCTTGTATTGCTGCGCCACAAGGTCGAAGCGGCCGGCACGGAGGTCGGGGTGACTGACCGCGGTGAGTGTGTCGAGCACCGGGCCCGCCAGCGCTTTGCGCAATTCGGCGGCGATGTCGGCGGCGGTCTGCTCGCTGATCTGACGGGCGATCACCTGCGTCTGGGATTCGAGCGCGGTGATGGCGTGGTACTGAAAGTAGAGCACGAGCCCGGCCGCGCCAATCGTAGCCACGATTGCGAGGACCATCGGGTGCACTCGCCGGGAAAATTGGGCCAGCTTCATGGCCACACTGCCCGGGCACGTTACGTCTGTGCAACGAGGGTGTCAAGCGGCCGGCTCAACACCCTCGCCGGGGCAGCCTGTGCGCTAGTGACTCCCTCCCGAGTACCGCACTTCCTGCCCCATCACCTTGGCAGGATCCGCGTTGGGCTTGGGCCGGAACTTCTGGACCCTGCCGCCGAACACTTCCGCTGTGTACATGTTGCCGTCCTGGTCCACGGTGAGCGAATGCGGACCGTTGAACTGGCCGGGCTGTCCTCCCGGCGCGCCCCACCCGTACAGATACTTGCCGTTCAAGTCGTACTTGAGCATGCGCATCGTACCGCCATCGGACACCCAGATGGACTGATCGGTCGAGATGAAATGCGCGTACGGTGAGGAGCGTACGCCCGTGGTCCACATGTCGAGGAACTTGCCGTTCTGATCGAACACCTGCATGCGCCGATGACCGCGGTCGACGACATAGATACGGCCGTCCTTGCTGATTGCGATGCTGTGCACCGTGTTGAATTCGTTGGGCCCCGGGTTCTTGGGATCCTTCGGCGCCGTGCCCCACTCCATCAGGAACTTGCCATCCTTGTCGAACTTGGCGACGCGCGTGCCGCCGTAGCCGTCGCTGATGAAGAACGTGCCGTCGGGGAGCCACGCGATGTCGGTCGGCCGATCGAACAGCCGCCCGGCGTCACGCCCGCGCTGTCCCTTGGTGCCGAGCGTCATCACCAGCTTGCCGTCAGCGCTGAACTTGTGGATCACGTGCAGCTGATCGTCGAACACCCAGACGTGCTTCTGCGGGTCGTACGGGCTCATCTTGAT